>CAZGPO010000047.1:8436-12831 GCA_964527745.1 uncultured Dechloromonas sp. | reverse complement strand
AGGGCGGCGGAAAGGAATTGTGGGAAAATCATCACCCTCTCAACTTCAACGGCTGTGACCAGATTGGTCGCGCCGGGACCGGCCGTCGTGATGCAGGCACTGATGCCGCCCGAGGCGCGGGCATGGCCGCCGGCCATGAACGCCGCACCCTGTTCGTGCTTGACCAATATGCTCGTGATGCTCGAATCAAAAAGATGGTCGTAGACCGGCAGGATGTGCGAACCGGGCATGCCATAGATATGGCTGATTCCCAGGCGCTCCATGTAGCGGACGATGAGTGCGGCGACGGTGATCTGCATTGGGTTACTGAGCGCAAAGCGCGCATTTGAGCATAAAACGAGCAGTGCGTGCCATGACGCGGGGCTTGTCCGATACGAAATCCTGGATTGACGATGGCTGAAAGGCACGGAATACTGGCAGAGTGGCGCTTGAAATACTTGTCTAGATTGATCCCGGTTTGCCGTTGCCACGCGGAAAAACTGCCATTCCAAAGGTTTTTGCAATGCACCAACGCATTCTTTTCGTCTGCATGGGAAATATTTGTCGTTCTCCGACAGCGGAAGGCGTGACGCGGACATTGGCCGAGCGCAGCGGAGTGGCGGCAGGCTTCGAATTCGATTCTGCCGGCACCCATGGCTACCACATCGGCAAAGCACCGGATGCCCGCGCCACGAAGGCAGCGGCACGGCGCGGCTACGATTTATCCTCGCTCAAGGGGCGGCAGGTCGATAGCGACGATTTCGTGCGTTTCGATCGCATCCTGGCCATGGATCGCTACAATCTTGACCTGCTGAAGAAGGCCTGCCCGCGAGAGCACCATGGCAAGTTGGGACTGTTCCTGGAATTCACTACCAGTCACGACGAGGACGAAGTACCCGACCCGTACTATGGCGGCCCCGAAGGGTTCGAGCGTGTGCTCGATTTGATCGAGGATGCGGCGCAGGGACTGCTTGCGCGAACCGACGAGCGCCGGCCTTGATGTCCGGCAGGCGGTCGCCTGGCGGCAGCGGGAACGTGCCGGCCGGTTTTGGTCTTTGATTTGGCGTTGACCACGACAGGCAGTCCGGAGCCGGGGTTGATCGCCGATTCATTCCGGCCGATCGGGCGGGGTGGTGCCGGCAGCGGTGACCCGACCGTGCGCGCCGTGTTCGACGTAAAGAATCTGCGCCGCTTGCCACGTGGCGAGTCGTTCCGGCTCCAGCGCCATGTCACCGGCCAGTCTTTCGAGGCCGATGGGCCGCCAGCGGCGGTCGGAAAAGCCGAAGTGCGATTTCACCTTCTCCCAAAGATAGCTCGATAGTATCAACCCGACAGCCCACGCAGCGACATAGGGCAGGGTCTCGGCGAGGATCAGGAATGAGCGCAGGCTGATCTGGCTGGGAAAGACGATTTCCGGAAGCTGGTAACCAAGGTGGCGGCCGAGCGCGGCAAGGAAGGGAAGCCACATGACGAGCCAGACCAGCCAGCCGCCAGCGGTCAGCAGATACGACAGCGCCAGCCAGGCCGGGTGCGCCAGGTCGGGCCGCTCGATAATCAGCGGGAGGGGGGTTTGATCCCGCGGTCTGGGCTGGTCCATCGTGCGCGTTTCTCCGAATCCCGGAAGATGATTTTGGGCAAGGCTGCCACGGCGGTGGCAGCCGTGATGACCCAGTAAACAATGGGATACCAGATCATCCAGAAATAGTTTTTAAGCAGGCCGCGGTCGTAGGGGCGGTCAAGAACTAGGCTGAGCATGATCTGGAGCAGGCAGGTGGTGCCGATCAGCAGGCCGGCCCAGCCGAGCATCAGCATTGGAGAGCTTTGCAGGTCGAGCTTGTAGAAGATCAGGTCTGCGGTGCGGTAGATCAGCAGTAGCATAAACAGGAAGGCCCAGAGAATGCTAGCGGCGTATTCGATGAACAGGGGCCAGAGCCGCAGGTTTTTCAGCGAAAAGATCCGGGGCAGATAGTCGAGCAGCACCTGGGTGCCACCCATCGACCAGCGCAGGCGCTGTTTCCACAGGCCGCCCAGGGTTTCCGGCATCAGTATCCAGCACAGGGCGCGCGGCTCGAAGCGGACTTCCCAACCTGCGAGCTGCAGTTTCCAGGAGATGTCGACATCCTCGGTCAGTTTTTCCGGGCTCCAGTAGCCGACTTCGTGCAGTGCGCTGCGGCGGAAGGCGGTGATGACGCCGGAAACCGTGAAGATCAGCCCGACCGAGCGCTGGGCGCGCTTGATCAGGCCGACGATGGATGAGAATTCGCCGACCTGGATGCGGCCGAGCAGCGTCGAGCGGTTGCGCACACGCGGATTGCCGGTGACGGCGCCGACTGCGTGTTCGTCGAAGTGACGGATCAGCCAGTGCAGCGAATGCGGGTCGAGACGGGCATCGCCGTCGATGCCGACGAGGATTTCCGCCCTGGTCAGCAGCGCGGCGGTATTGAGGCCGACCGCCTTGCCCTGGTTTTCCAGTTGGTGCACGACGCGCAGTTTCGGGAAGCGGGCGGCCAGTGCGTTCAGCAGTTCGCCGGTGCGGTCGCGGCTGCCGTCGTTGATGGCGACCACCTCGAAATTTGGATATTCCAGCTCCATCAGCGCTTCGATGGTTTCCTCGACGTGCGCCTCCTCGTTGTAGCAGGGCACGAGGACGGCGATCAGCGGGTAATCGTCGCGCAACGGCGGCTGGTTGACGATGCGGTGCGGTCGACGCTCGAAACGCAGGTAAAACGCGATGCCGCCGATCATCCAGACCACCGACATCAGTACCGGATAAAGGAAGACGTAGGCGAGGATGACGTCCCAGAAGCCGCCAAAGAGGGTGGGGAGCGGCGTTACGTTCATGGCAGTTGCGGCTGCCAGCGCAGCGAGAGGGAAGGGAAAATCGGGCCCATGACGCTTTCCGGCAGGCCGGCGATGCCGAACTGGCGGAAGCCGTCGGCTTCGAGGCGGTTCATGCGACGGGCGATGGCAACGGGCGGCAAAGCGGAGTCGAATTCGAGCAGGACACGGTTGGCTGCTGCCGCGGGCAGGCCGGCGACGATGGCCTCGGTCGCGGGCAGGACGATCAGGTCGCCAGCGGGCAGGTGTTCCCAGACCTCCGGCGCCGGCAGTTCGTCGATCGCATAGGCCATCTGCAGCGGCCAGACCCAGCGCCCGGCGGCCTTGCGGACCCTTTCGGCGACTGCGCTGCCCGGTGCGGCGTGCAGACGCAGGCCGGCGAAATTGACCTGGCGGGCGAGATCGGCGACCAGTTCCGGTTCATTCAGCCAGGCATCCGGCAGGTCGATGAAGACCGGCACGCCGGCGCGGCGCTCGGTCTGCCACGCGATGTGGTTCAGCTTGTCGGTGGCGACCGGGCGCAATCTAGTCGGGAACAGGGTCATTTCGCGGCCGTCGCGGATGATGGCCGGCCTGACGAAGGCAATGTTGGGGCTGAGGGTCAGCAGGCGGTCGAGGGTCGGCGAGAGGCCATCCTCGCCCGCCGGCCAGGTACCGGGATCGACCTTGACGCTGCGCCCCGGATTGGGTGCCCAGGTGACACGTAGCATTTCGGCGAATGCCTGCAGCGTCGGGCTGTTCTCGATCAGCTGGCGTTTCCAGATGGCCTTGGGGGTCGTCGCATCGTTGAAACCGTCGACCAGGGTCAGGCCGATCGGCATCCCGAGTTCGGCGGCGACCTGTTGGGCGACCTGGTTGCTGCGCCCGTAGGGCCAGACGATGATGCGCGGCGCCTTGCCGGTGTGCTGGCTGATGCTGTCGCGGAGATCGTGGCGCAGGCGGGCGAGGTAGGCGGCATCGTCTTCGTAACGACCGTTGGCGTAAAGGCGTGTGGTCGCCGCCGGCTGCGTGTTGCCCTTCGGGTTGGCAAGAATGCCGCGATGCAGGCCGTAGGAATGCGAGGCGACCTCGACCAGCCCGGAGGCCTGCATTTCACGAACCTGCTCCCAGGTCAGGAATTTGCTGCGCGGTACGGGTTCGCCGTCGTAGTCGACCATCCGGTCATCCGGTACGTCCATCCACTGGCCGACCAGGGCGATGACCGCCGGGTAGCCGAACAGCTTGAGCAATGGAAAAACGCGCGTGTAGGCATCCTTGAACCCGTCATCGAAGGTGAGCAGGATAGCCTTCGGCGGCAGTGGCGGGCCGCCGTTGCGGGCGGCGAGTATCTGGTCGACGCTGACCGGGTGGTAGTCGTTGGCCTGGAGCCAGGCGAACTGGCGGGCGAGGTCGCTGGCGCGGACGGCGGTTGGCGTGATCTTCTCGTCATCGGCAATGACTTCGTGGTAGCTGAGCGCCATGAAGCGGGCGTCTGCGGCGGCGGCCAGGCAGGCGGCGAGCGCGAGCAGGATGGCGAGGAGGGAGCGGATCAGAAGCGCCATAGCAGCACCAGATTGGCGAAGTTGCGCCCTTCGCGCT
>CAZGPO010000047.1:0-8336 GCA_964527745.1 uncultured Dechloromonas sp. | reverse complement strand
GCGGATCAGAAGCGCCATAGCAGCACCAGATTGGCGAAGTTGCGCCCTTCGCGCTCGCCGTCGTAGGGGCGCAGCAAGCGGCCGATGCCGTAGCGCAGCGAGAGGTCGCGTTCGAGTTCCCAGCGGTGGGTGTATTCGATGGCCTGGATGGCGCCCGTGCCGTAAAACTCCTGCCAGTAGCTGCCGCCGGTCAGCGCCAGGCGCTGGCGGAAGGAATGGTCGTAGCTGCGCCAGGTCAGGTTTTCGATGGCTGCGGTCAACCACACGGAATGGTCGCTTTTCGGATTGAAGTAATTGACGCTAGCGTCGAGCGAATTGCGCGAGGCATCAGCGCCGAGCGTTGTCTCGAACATCCATTTGGGGCCGCTGGCCCAGCGCTCGAACCAGGCGGCATTGACGCCGGTACGCAGGTTGCCGTCGGAGAAATCGCTGGAAAATGCGCCGAGCGCCAGCTTGCGCGATTCGTTCTGCTGCCAGTTGGTGCCGAGGCTGGCGCGGCTGGCGTAAATGCCGTCGGCCACGGCGCGCAGCGGAATCTGGTTGGTGACGCTTTCGGCGGCGCCGTAGAAAGACCAGTGGTCGTCCGGTTTCCAGCGCACGGTACCGGTGGCGCCGGCCTTGACGCCGCTGCCGCCATTGATTTCGCCGGTCAGCCGCCAGTCGTTCTGGCGCCATTCGACCCCGGCGCCGCTGCGGATCCACGTCTGGTTCTCGCCAAAAAATCGGCGCTGGCCGAATAGTTGTGGGCGAAGACCCGCCAGTTGTCGGCGATCGGGCGGCTGTAGAGAAAGCTGTCGATCGACCAGTCGCGGCTGCCGAAGTAATTCACATCCTGGCCTTCGCCGTAACCGGCTTCGACATGGAGCTCGTAGCTGTCGTGCAGCTCGTAGCTGCGGCGGGCGCGGCGCACCGCGCCGTTGTCGCGGTCGAGGCCGGTGGCGTAGTCGAGCGCGGCGCGGGCGGCCGGCCAGTCCTGCAGGGTGAGCAGGTTCTCGGAAAGGTCGGCGTACAGCGCCGGGTTGATCGGGTCGGAGCCAATGGTCCGGCGCAGCATCTCGTCGCCCTGGCGCGGCCAGCCGCGGGCCAGGGCCAGGCTGGCCGACGACTGTCGGGCTTCGCTGTTGTAGGGGATCGTGTCGTG
The DNA here is from genome assembly GCA_964527745.1 of uncultured Dechloromonas sp. Taxonomy (GTDB): domain Bacteria; phylum Pseudomonadota; class Gammaproteobacteria; order Burkholderiales; family Rhodocyclaceae; genus Azonexus. The sequence continues at coordinate 7,195 of CAZGPO010000047.1, read as the reverse complement.
GCGGGCATCGATGCGGGCCTGGGCTTCATCCAGGCGGTCGGCGAAGATGCGCACGCGGTCGGCTGTGATGTCGGCGCTCAGACGCTCGCCGTTGTAGCGACCGTCGAGATGACGGCGTTCCGGCAGGCGGGCGGCGTAGCGGTCGATGTGATCGGTCGCGGCGTCAAGCTGCTCGGTCTCGACCAGGGCGTAGAAGAGTCCGAGGTTGGCGTCGAAATCGTCCGGATTGTCGGCGACGACGCGCTGGTAGAGGGCCAGCGCCTCCTGTGGGCGGCGCAGTTCGAGGTAGCTGCCCGCGATGTCGCGCTCGGCCCACAGGGGAACCGGAATGTCGCGGGCGAGCAGCGTTTCGTAGAGCGTGACGGCATCGGCGGCGCGGCGGCGGGAGGCCAGCGCGCTGAGGCGGTCGGTCAGGCGTCGCTTGTCTTCGGCATCCGGCACCTTGCCGGCGAAGAACTCGACGGCGAGCGGGTCGGTTGCGGTCAACGCCTGGTCGAGGCGCGAAAAGCGTTCCGCTCCGCGCAGGGTGTTGCGATCGACGATGCCGTAGCGGATGTCGAGGGCGATGATGTCGCCTTCCATCGCCCGGCGCTCCTCGGCCGACAGCGGTGCTTCCAGCGCGGCGGCCTGCGCGAAGAGGCCGAGGCGCATGGCGGCCACCCAGGCAGCCTTGCGCGCCTCGACGTTGTCCGGCTGGCGTTTGAGGATGGCGAACTGGCGGCCCAGCTCCGCTGCCCAGTCTTCGCCGCCGACGGCTGCGGCTGGCACCGGGGCGGAATACCTTGCTTTGGGCAGCATCACCCAGTCCTCGCCGGCACCCGCCGTCGCCGCGGCAAGGGTGAGGGAGAGCAGCAAGGCAGGGCGCAATCGATTCATGACGGCGGATTGTAGCGTTTCCCGAGCAATACGTGGGCGGCACAGCGACCGCTGCGCACGGCGCCTTCCAGCGTCGCCGGGTAATCGGCCCAGCTGTAGTCGCCGGCGCGCAGGATGCGCGGATCGGGCGTGCGGTGATCGGGGCGGGCGAGGTTCGGGCGACAGGCGAAGGTGGCGCGTTTCTCGCAGATCACCCTGGTCCAGGTGGGCGGTGTCGGCAGGGCGAGTTCTGCGACGAGCGCGGCGACCAGTTCGGCTTCGGCGAGGGTTTCCCAGTCGCCATGGCCGCTGAGCACGCAGGCGAGCAGGCCATTGCCGCGGTTGACGACCCATTGGCCGTATTTTCCCGACTGCTGTTGCAGGGGAAAGGCGAGGCCGGTTTTTGCCGCGAACTGGAGGTAGACCGTGACGATCGGCTCGTAATCGAATTCGGCGGCGAGCGCCGGCCACAGCTTGCCGGCGTGCTGCGGCGCGGTGGCGACGACTGCAGCATCGTGGATTTCGCCATCGACCGCGATGCCATGCGGCAACGGGGCAAGGTTGGCGACACGGTGGCCGAGGCGCAGCGTTGCACCGTTCGCCGCGAGCCAGCCTGTCGCCGGTTCCGGCAGCAGTTGTCCCAAGGCGACGCGCGGCAGCAGCAGATCGGTATCTTCGCGCCGGGCGCTGCCCAGGCTGTCGCGCAGCACGTTGGCGAAGACCTGGGCCGAGGCGCGCCCGGCGGGGATGTTGAGCGCGGCGAGGCAGAGCGGTTCCCACAGGTGGCGGCGCAAGGCGCCGGTCTGGCCGGCGGCGTCCAGCCATTCGGCGACACTGCAATCCTCGTCCAGCCGAAAACGGCGGGCCTTGATGCCCTGCATCCACCAGGCGGTCGCCAGCTTTTCGCGCCGGCCGATGCCTTTGGCCGCCAGCAGGCCCCAGGCGACGTTGAGCGGTGCCGACCATTTCGGCAGCGCCAGGCGGAAGCCGGTGTCGTCGACGACCTGCAGCGAATGCCGTTCCAGCAACTGCTCGGGGTCGGTGCCGACGCGGCGCATCAGGGCCAGGGTTTCGCGGTAGGCGCCGAGCAGGATGTGCTGGCCGTTGTCCAGCTTGCGGCCATCGATGCTGATGGAACGGGCGCGGCCGCCGAGGGCACGGCCGGCTTCAAACAGAATGGTATCGACTCCGGCCACCGTCAGGTCGACAGCAGCGGCGATCCCCGCCCAGCCGCCGCCGATGACGGCGACCTTCATGCGAAGGCCCAGGTTTTCCAGGCGATCCAGAGCTTGCGCACCGGCGTCAGGGCGATGCGCTGGTGCAGGACCTGGAAGTTTTCGCGCCGGACCTCGTCGAGCAGGGTGCGGTAGATGGCGGCCATGATCAGGCCGGGGCGCTGGTGCTTGCGGTCGACCGCCGGCAACTGGGCCAGTGCCTGCGCATAGTAATGCTCGGCGCGTTCGGCCTGGAATTTCATCAGGGCCGTGAAGTTGTCCGAGTATTTGGCGTTCAGGATGTCGGCGGCCGGAACGTTGAATTGCTTCAGTTCGTCCATCGGGATGTAGATGCGGCCGCGCCGCGCGTCCTCGCCGATGTCGCGGATGATGTTGGTAAGCTGGAAAGCCATGCCGAGATCGTGCGCGTATTTCTGCGTTTGCCGGTCGCTATACCCGAAAATCTCGGCGGCGAGCAGGCCGACGACGCTGGCGACGCGGTAGCAGTAGAGCGACAGGCCCTTGAAATCGAGATAGCGCGACTGCTGAAGATCCATTTCCATGCCGTCTATGATTTCCAGCAATTGTTCCTTGGGCAGATTGAACTGCCCGGATGCCCCCTTCAATGCAAGGCCCACCGGGTGAGTCGGCTGGCCGCTGGCGACGCGTTCGATTTCCTGGCGCCACCAGGCGAGTTTGGTCGAGGCAATGGAAATATCGTTGCATTCATCGACGACGTCATCGACTTCGCGGCAGAAGGCATAGAGCGCCATGATCGCGCGCCGTCGTTCGGCGGGCAGGAACAGAAAACTGTAATAGAAGGAGGAGCCGCTGGCGGCGCACTTCTCCTGGCAGTATTGGTCGGAATTCATGGAGTCACATTGTAAGCGTACGGCTGGCAACTACCAGCCAGTCCCACTTGCCGAGCTTCGGGCGGTGCTGGAAGACATCGCCGCGTATCCGGCGCAGGCGTTCGAGAATACGCAATCCACCCTGGATGGTCAGGCGGATTTCCCAGCCGAGGCGGCTGGGCAGGGCATGCACCAGTGGCACGCCCTGCAGCATCAGTGCGCGTGTCCGATCGGTCTGGAAGTCCATCAGCGCCGCCCAGTTGGCCGACCAGCGCCCGGCGGCAATGTCGGCCTCGCCGATTCGGAAGCGCGGCAGATCGCTCTGCGGGATGTAAATCCGCTCTTTTTTCCAGTCGACCGCAACATCCTGCCAAAAATTGATCAGTTGCAGCGCCGTGCAGATACAGTCGGATTGTTCGAACTGCTGCGGTTCAGTGCGGCCGAACAGGTGCAACACCAGGCGGCCCACCGGGTTGGCCGAGCGGCGGCAATAATCGAGCAACTCGGGAAAGTCGGCATAGCGCTTCCTGAACACATCCTGGGCGAAAGCATCGAGCAGGTCGCGGAAAAGTTGAATCGGCAAGTCGTACTGACGAATGACCGTTTCCAGGTCGACAAAAAGCGCCGTTTGCGGCGTGCTGCCAGCCGCGATGCGATCGAGTTCGGCCTGATAGGCCGCCAGAGCGGCCAGCCGCGCATGCGGCAGCGTATCGCCTTCGTCGGCAATGTCATCGGCACTGCGTGCGAAGCGGTAGATGACCTCGATCGGTCGCCGCAGGTGGGCGGGAACAAGGAAAGAGGCGACCGGGAAGTTTTCGTAGTGATCGACGGGCATTGGCCGCGAAGTATAGGGTTAAGCGGGACAGGATGGTAGAATCCGTCCGCCTGCCCAGGTGGCGAAATTGGTAGACGCACCAGATTTAGGTTCTGGCGCCGAAAGGTGTGGGGGTTCGAGTCCCTTCCTGGGCACCAGGATTTATTATAAATCAGTCTATTAAAGACTAAATTTAAACTGATTTATAACTACAACAAGCCAAGAATTTCATTGGCAAAGCGGGCAAATGGCAGGCGAAATCCGGCCGCGTTTGGGTGCCCGCCGCCGCCGTAGCGGGTGGCGATTTCCGCAACGTCGACTTTTCCCGCTGCACGCAGCGAGACTTTCGCCTCGCCATCGGCGCCCAGTTGCCAGACCAGGCCGAAGCTATTGCTTTGCTCGGCCAGCAGGTTGGCGAGTTCGGATGCGAACATGGCACTGGCATTAATCGCCAGGCCGTCGATGGCGCGCCAGTCATGCTCGCCGTCGCTGATGGCCGGCAGTCCGTGACGCCGCGCCTGCAAGGGGTCCAGCGGTTCGCCGCGCAGACGGGCCGGCATGACGAGCGGGCTTTGCGCCAGGCGGGCAATTTCGGTCTGGAAGAAGCGCTCGATGGCTTCGCCTTCGGCAATGAATGCCTGGTATTCGGGAGAGTCCGCATTCGGAATGCGGCGCATGAGATCGTCCCAGACGGCGAAGGCGAACGGCCGCAGACGCAATGACCGGCTGAAGGCGCGCGTTCCGGGCAGCGCGAATCGCCAGAGATCGATGTCTTCGACGTGGCGGACAAGCAGCGGGACTGCCCGTACCGGATGAAAATATTCCCAGGCCAATCGGGCGCCGGATTTTTCGAGGTCGAAAATGACCGTCAGGGGCAGGCCGGAATGGTCGAAGCTTTCGCGGCCATCGGCGGCTTTTGTCAGCCGGCTGGCCCACGGCTGGCGTGCCGAAGCATGGTGATCGATCTGGATGACCGACGCGGCAATGCAGGCCATCGTTTCAAGCTGCGCGGGCGGAAACGAAAAATCGAGGATGTAGACCACGTGGCCGGCAATTTCAGCCATTTCCCACGGTTGACCGTGATGCATGGGGCGATAGGCGGCCTGGTTGCCAAAACGTAGCCAGGCCGCGAAGGCTGCACCGAAGCCGTCCGGGCAATCGGCGTGATAGAGAACAGTGACCGCGCTGTTCAACACGGTTCAGTAATGCGGCGGCAATTCGTCGCGCAGGCTGCGCTGCTCGGCCGGGGCGGCGGCTTGAACCTGGTCACGCAAGGTTTTGATTTCGTTGATCAAGAGGTCGATCTGCTGTTGCTGGCGGAAGACGATCCGGTTCAGTTCGTCGACCAGGTCTTCCGTATAGCTGATCTTGATCTCGAGTTCGGTGATTCGCGATTCCATTTAGCGACCTTTGTTTATTTTTCGTTGCGCCAGTCGCGCAGGGTTTCCTTCGCTGGCGGCAGGGATGTCTTGTCCGCGCCGCGTCGGCTGACCAGAGGCAGTGCCACGCCGATCACGAAGACCAGGCACACGCCCAGCACGATCCAGCCCACATTCATCGCGCACCTCCCGAAAACTTGAAATCTTACAGCGATTCACGCCCGCGGTCGCGCGAGCTTTGGTATCTTTCGGTCATTGCTTCCGAGATACCGAAGACCATGGAAATATCCGCGCCCGCCCGGGAACAGGCCCGCGACCTGCTGAACTTCATCGACGCCAGCCCCAGCCCATGGCATGCCGTACAGGCGATGGCGGAACGACTGCAACAATCGGGATTCACTGCATTACACGAGGACGCGCGCTGGCAACTGGCTTCGGGTGGGCGGCATTTCGTGATTCGCGGCGGCGCCTCGCTCATCGCTTTCGTGGTCGGCAGCGCTCCCTTGATCGAACGCGGCCTCCGGCTGGTCGGCGCGCATACCGATTCGCCGGGTCTGCGCGTCAAGCCAAAGCCTTTGGTGAGCGGTGATGGGCTGCTCCGGCTGGCGGTCGAGGTCTATGGCGGGCCGATTCTGGCGACTTTTGCCGATCGCGACCTGAGTCTGGCCGGACGGGTTGCTGTGCGTGCCGGTGAGGGTATTGAAATGCGTCTTGTTCATTTCGGCGCACCGCTGATGCGCCTGCCCAATCTGGCGATCCACATGAATCGCGAGGTCAATGAAAGTGGACTCAAGTTCAACAAGCAGACCGAGCTGCCGCTGGTGTTGGCTTTATCCGGCGCCGATGCCTTGGACGAAGGGCGCTTCCACGCGCTGCTCGCGGAGCGGCTTGGCGTTGCAACCGATGCCATCCAGAGCTGGGAACTCGGCGCCTGCGATACGCAGCCCGGCGCGTTCTGGGGGGCGGCGCAGGAATTCATCGCAGCCAGCCAGCTCGACAACCTCGCGTCGTGTCACGCCGGGTTGGCGGCCTTGTTGAGCGTGCCAGACCATGAATCGACAAACGTCTGCGCCTTTTTCGACCATGAGGAAGTCGGCAGCGAGAGCGCGACCGGCGCCGGCGGCAGTTTCATCGCCGACGTGCTGCGCAGGATCGCTGGCAGTATCGGTCTCGACGACGAGGATTACCGTCGTGCGCTGGTCCGCAGCTTCTTCATCAGCGCCGACATGGCGCATGCCTACAACCCGAATTTTCCGGCGGCCTACGAGCCGGGACATCGCGTTGCGGTCAACGCCGGCCCGGTCATCAAAATCAACGCCAACCAGCGCTACAGCACCGGTGCCGAGAGTGCAGCGCGTTTCATGCGGCTGTGCGACAAGGCCGGTGTGCCGTGCCAGCAGTATGCGCATCGGGCCGATCTCGGTTGCGGCAGCACCATCGGCCCGCTCGTCGCGGCCGGCCTCGGCGTGCCAAGCGTCGATGTCGGCTCGCCGCTGTGGGCCATGCACAGCATCCGCGAAAGTGCTGGCGTGCTCGACCATGGCTATCTGATCGGCGCCCTGAGCGCAGCCTTTGCGGATTGACTGTTTTTGTTGACTTGCCCCCGGACATCCTTATAATGCGCGTCTCTTCAGGCGGTTAGCTCAGTTGGTTAGAGCGCCACGTTGACATCGTGGAGGTCGTTGGTTCGATTCCAATACCGCCTACCAAATTCCTGACGGAGCTGAAATGGTCTCTTTCCGAACTCGCCTCACCGTTCAGAAACTCTAACCGAGTCAGCTTTCGTTCGACCAGAAAAGTGCGGCTCGCCCCGCACTTTTTTTTTGCCTTGAGGCGCGTCATGCCTGATATCAAACTGCCCGACGGTTCCATTCGCTCCTTTGAACAACCGGTTATGATCGCCGAGGTCGCCGCCAGCATCGGCGCCGGCCTGGCGCGCGCTGCGCTGGCCGGCAAGGTCGACGGCAAACTGGTCGATACTTCCTACCTGATCGAGCAGGACGTAGATCTCGCCATCGTCACCGATCGCGACGCCGATGGTGTCGAGGTGATCCGGCATTCGACGGCGCACCTGCTGGCCTA
>CAZGPO010000046.1:8256-12919 GCA_964527745.1 uncultured Dechloromonas sp. | reverse complement strand
CAATCATCGGTCGGTACCATTCTCTGCTTGATTGTCGATATGCCTGTGCTATAAAAAAACGAGTATCTTCTTTTTTAGGGAGCAGGAGTCTGCCATGAAAAAACATCTAGTAACTCTGATTTCCGCAGCGTTTCTTGGGGCGGGTGGAACTGCAATTGCTGGCGACTATAGCGGAGGCAGGGATGTAGGAAGAAACGAGTACTTGAATAGCTGCGCGCTATGTCATGGCCAAGATGGGAAGGGGAGTGGCTATGTTATTGATGTACTTAAGACAGCTCCTCCCGACCTGACTACAATCAAGAAACGCAATGGCGGAGTTTTCCCTGTCGAGCGAATTTACAACATGATTGATGGTCGGGAGATCGTCAAAGGCCACGGAGACCGCGACATGCCGGCTTGGGGCAACAGGTACAGCCAGGACAGGGCCAAGGCTGCTGAGTATTACTTCGACGTTCCGTATGATATGGACATGTATATAAGGGGCCGCCTCCTTGCCCTGGTTGATTATCTGAATCGCATTCAGAGCAAGTAAGCATCAAGGATTCGAAATTGCTTCAGTTGTAAGTGCCCGGGGGCCGGGATTTTGAATTTTGGCCATCGGCTGTCACTGGGCTTGGTCAATGAAGTGGTGCAGATTGGTCGCGGTGATGGAATTTGGTGGCCAAACCAGTGAGCACCGACAATAGTCCGGTGCTGCAGCGAATGGCTTAACGCGAGCGCGGCTTGTGCGGCGCTGTTCGGGCGCCGGGTTTCGCCGTTCTTGGCCGGGCGCCTGCCCCGGGCGCGTCGAAGCCGACCCAGTTGCCGGGAACGCCTCTCGCGGAGCGGGTAGTTGCGACCTTGGATGGCTTGGGTTTTTTCGGCTTTTTTACGGGTTGACCGGCAGCATTGGTCACCGGGACGCGATGGTCGGGTTCGAAGCCGGGTTCTTCCGAGCGTTCGAGCGTCTGCCGGGTCAGCGCTTCGATGGCGCCGAGCAGATCGACCTCGTCGGCGCAGACCAGCGAGATCGCCTCGCCGCTGGCGCCGGCGCGGCCGGTGCGGCCGATGCGGTGGATATAGTCTTCGGCGACGATCGGCAGGTCGAAGTTGATCACCTGCGGCAGGTCGTCGATATCGAGTCCGCGCGCCGCGACGTCGGTCGCCACCAGGATTTGCACTTCGCCCGCCTTGAAGCGGTCGAGCGCGCGCTGGCGGGAGGCTTGCGGCTTGTCGCCGTGGATCGCGTCGGCGCCGACCTTGTGCGCCAGCAGCGTGGCGACCAGTTGCTCGGCTCCCTTGCGGGTCTTGACGAAAACCAGCGTCTGGCCCCAGCGCCGGCTTTTCAGCAGGTGAAGGAAGAGTTCCGGCTTGCGCTTTTTGTCGACCGGAATCACCTGCTGGCGGACGCTCCTGGCGGCAGTGTTGCGTGGGCTGGCTTCGATGGACAGAGGGTCCCGGAGCCGCGTCCTGGCCATCGCCCGGATCGCGTCGGAGAAGGTCGCCGAGAAGAGCAGGGTCTGGCGGCGCTTGGGCAGTGCGGCGAACACGGCGTCGAGTTCGCGCGAAAAGCCGAGGTCGAGCATGCGGTCGGCTTCGTCGAGCACCAGAACCTGCAGCTGGCCGAACTTGATTGCATTTTGCCGGTAAAGATCGAGCAAACGGCCGGGTGTTGCGACGATGACATCGACGCCCTTGCGTAGCGCCATCATCTGCGGATTGATGCTGACCCCGCCATAGACGGCATAGGTGCGCAGTGCGAGGCCGTTGCCATAGGCGCGGAAGCTCTCGTGCACCTGTTCGGCCAGTTCGCGGGTCGGCGCCAGCACCAGGGCGCGCACCGAGTTGGCTGCTACCGGTACGCTGGCAGCGGCCAGTCGCTGCAGCAGCGGCAGGGCGAAGGCGGCGGTCTTGCCAGTGCCGGTCTGCGCCGCCGCCATCAGATCGCGCCCGTTCAGGATCGCCGGTATGGCCTGGACTTGCACCGGCGTCGGCGTCCGATAGCCGAGGCGATTCAAGGTTTCAAGCAGCGGGGCGTCGAGGCCGAGGGCGGCGAATGTCATGGGGTCGCCGAATAATGAATCGCCAGCCAGATCGTCGGCTGATCCGGCGCTGTCCAGTCCACGCGATGGCGGCGCTGCGGGGCGATGTCGACGAAGTCGCCGGGCTTGAGTTGGCGGGCCGCGTTTTCATCGGCGAAACGCAGGCGCGCCGCGCCCTCGATCAGCAGTACCCACTCGCCGTCCGCCTGCTCGTACCAGAAATCCGGCGGACTGCAGTGGCCGGTGGAGACGATGCGTTCGATGCGCAGGCCGGGCCGCTGCAACAGTTGCGAAAATTCTTCCGCTGTTGCGGTCGACGCCGGAATACCGGCAAAAATGTTGTCCATCAGGCGTGCGCCTTGGGCAGGTGCTGCTTGAGCCAGGTCACGGCATCGTCGACGAAGGTGAAGACGACCGGGATCACTAGCAGGCTGAGGAAGGTCGAGGTAATCAGGCCGCCGATGACGACGATCGCCATTGGCGCCCGGAAGCTCGGGTCGGTGCCGATGCCGAGCGCGATCGGCAGCATGCCGGCGCCCATCGCCACCGTCGTCATGATGATCGGCCGCGCGCGTTTCCGGCAGGCGTCGAGCAGCGCGTGCCAGCGGTCGAGGCCGTGCTCGCGGCGGGCCAGGATGACGTAGTCGATGAGCAGGATCGAGTTCTTGGTGGCGATGCCCATCAGCATGATGAGGCCGATCATCGACGGCATCGACAGCGCGCTCTGCGTCACGAACAGCGCCAGGAAGGCGCCGGGCACCGAGAGCACCAGCGCGGCGAGGATGGTGACCGGCTGGACGAAATCCTTGAACAGCAGGACCAGCACGATATAGATGAAGAGCACGCCGGTGAGCATGGCGAGGCCGAAACTCTCGAACAATTCGCCCATCGCCTCGGCGTCGCCGACCGTGGTCTGCAGGATGCCGGGCGGCAGGTTGGCGAGGCTGGGCAGGGCCAGTGCCTGTTCTTCGACTTCGCCGAGCGGCTGGCCGTTCAGTTCGATTTCGAAATTGACATTGCGCAGGCGGTCGTAGCGGTCGATTTCAGCCGGTCCGCCGGCCAGGCTCAGCGTGGCCACGTTGCCGATCATGACCGGGCCGTGCTTGCCGGGAACGGTCAGGCGCTCCAGCAGCGGCAAATCTTGACGTGCCTGCGACGGCAACTTGACGACGATGGGGATCTGGCGCTGGCTCAGGTTGAGCTTGGCGATATTCTGGTCGTAGTCGCCGGCGGTGGCGATGCGCAGGGTGTCGGCGATTGCCGCCGAGGTGACGCCGAGGTCGGCCATGCGGTCGAAATCCGGGCGAACGACGAGTTCCGGGCGAACCAGGCTGGCGGTGCTGGTGACGGCGCCAATGCCGGGGATGGTGCGCAATTCGCGCTCGACGACGCGCGCATGCTGGTAGAGCAACTCGCCGTTTTCGCTGGCCAGCACCAGGACGTATTTTTCACTGGAACCGCCGAAGCCGACCTTGACCTGGACCCCGGGTAGCACGGCCAGCGCCTCGCGCAAGCGGCTTTCGACATCCTGCTTCCTGACGCCGCCGCGTTCCTTGCGCGGCGTCATGTTGATGGTCAGCGTCGCCTTGCGTACCTCGGCGGCGCCGCGCGGGGCGAAGGGGTCGCTGCCGGCGGCGCCGCCGCCGATGGCGGTATAGACCATCTTCACATGCGGGTTTTGCTCGACCAGGCGGCGCGCTTCCTCGGCAGCAGCCAAGGTATCCGCGAAGGTGCTGCCCGGCGGCAACGACAGATAGACCTGGGTTTGCGACAGGTCGTCGGGCGGCAGGAAGCCTTTGTCGAGCAGCGGCACCAGCGTGAAGGAGCCGAAAAAGAAGAAGGCCGCGGCGGCCAGCGTCAGCAGGCGGTGCTGCAGGCACCAGGCTGCCCAGCCGCCATAGATTTTCAGCCAGCGCGGCTCGTCATGCTTGCCACGCGGCGGCTTGAGGAAATAGGCGGCCATCATCGGCGTCAGCATGCGGGCGACGACCAGCGAGAAGAAAACCGCAATCGCCGCGGTCCACCCGAACTGAACGAAGAATTTTCCCGGCACGCCGCTCATGAAGGCAGTCGGCAGGAAGACGGCGATCAGCGTGAAAGTGGTGGCGATGACCGCCAGACCGATCTCGTCGGCGGCTTCCATGGCCGCCTGCAGCGGGGTCTTGCCCATGCGCAGGTGGCGCATGATGTTCTCGATCTCGACGATGGCGTCGTCGACCAGGATGCCGACGACCAGCGACAGCGAGAGCAGGGTGACGACATTGAGCGTGAAGCCCATCAGGTACATCGCGCCGAAGGTCGGAATGATCGACAGCGGAAGCGCCGTGGCCGACACCAGCGTTGCCCGCCAGTCGCGCAGGAAGAGCCAGACGACGATGACCGCTAGAATGGCGCCTTCGATCATCAGCGACATCGAACCCTCGAAGTTTTCTTCTACCGGATCGACGAAATTGAAGGCTTCGTTGATTGTGATGTCCGGGTAGTCCGTTTTCAATTTTTCCAGCGCCGCGCGGACGCCGTCGGCGACATCGACCTCGCCGGCACCGCGGCTGCGCACGATTTCAAAGCCGACCACCGGCTTGCCGTTGAGCAGCGCGGCCGAGCGCTGTTCGGCGACGGTATCGCTGACCGTCGCCAGCTGG
>CAZGPO010000046.1:0-8246 GCA_964527745.1 uncultured Dechloromonas sp. | reverse complement strand
GTCGAGGCGAATCCGGCGCCCGTCGCTGAGCGCGATTTCCATGCGCCCGAGTTCAGCGGCCGAGTTTACGGTGGCAATGGTGCGCACCGACTGCTCGATGCCGCCGACATCGGCGCGGCCGCCCGAGGCTTCCTGCTGGATCTGACGCAACTGGCGCGAAATGTCGGCGGCCGTGGCGCCGAGCGCGAGCAGCCGGGCCGGATCGGGCTCGATGTCGATTTCGCGGGTCACGCCGCCGACGCGGGCCACGGCGCCGACACCGCGCACGCTGAGCAGCGCCTTGGTCACCGTGTTGTCGACGAACCACGACAGCGCCTCGTCGTCCATGCGCGTCGAGGCGACGGTGTAGGTCAGGATCGGCGCGCCGGCCAGATTGACCTTGGAAATGACCGGGTCCTTGAGGTCGCCCGGCAGGTCGGCGCGGATGCGCGAAACGGCGTCGCGCACATCGTCGAGCGCTTCCTGGGTCGGCTTTTCGAGGCGGAATTCGACGGTAACGATGGCCGTACCGTCCTGCACCTTGGTGTAGATGTGCTTGATTCCCTGCAGCGTGGCAACCGCGTTCTCGATCTTGCGTGCAACCTCGGTTTCCATCTGCGCCGGCGCCGCGCCGGGCAGGCTGGCGGTCACCGTGACTGTCGGCAGGTCGATGTCGGGAAACTGCTGGATCTTCATGGCCTTGAACGCCATGACGCCGAGCAGGGTGAGCATCAGGAACAGCAGGATGGCCGGAATCGGATTCCGGATCGACCAGGCGGAAACGTTCATCGCTGCGTTTTGCCGGTGGTTTCGGCGACAAGGCGCACGGTGTCACCATCGGCGAGGAAGGCGGCGCCGCTGGTGACAACCTGGGCGCCGGCATCGAGTCCGCTTACTTCGATGCGTTCACCGACACGACGGCTGGTGCCGATCTTGGTCTGGACGACGCGCGCGTTGCCGTCGACGACATTTTCGATGCGGAATACGTAGGCAAAGCCCTCGCGCAACAGCACGGCGGACTGTGGCAGGGTCAGTGCCGGGCGCGGCCCGAGATCGAATTCGCCGCGCGTGAACATACCGGCGCTGAGCAATTTTCCGGCTTCCGGGGGCAGGTCGACATAGACGATGCCGTTGCGCGTCTGCGGGTCAACGGTCGGCGCCACGGCGCGGATGTTGCCGCTGATCGTGCCGCCGTTCGGGGTGTCCAGCCGGACCGGCTGGCCGGCTTTGAGGCGCCCGAGTTCACCGGAGGTGACTTCGGCGCGCCATTCGAGACGGCCGCCGCGGATCAGGCGGAACAGTTCCTGCCCATTTTCGGTCAGTGAGCCGACCGTCGCCTTGCGAGCCGAGATGATCCCGTCGTCGGGCGCCACGACATCGGCCTTGGAGCGCCGCAGCGCGGCCGATTGGTAGCGCGCCTTGGCGGCGTTGAGGCGGGCCAGCGCGGTGTCGGCGGCGGTCTGGGTCTGGATGCCTTGCTGCGCGCTGTAGAAGCCTTTCTCCCGGAGCTGCCGTGCGCGTTCGTTGTTGGCCCGCGCCTCGGCTAGCGTCGCCTCGGCTTCGCTCACCGCAGCGCGCGCCTCGGACAGTTCGCTGTCGACCGCATCGCTGGCGATGCGCGCCAGCACGTCGCCCTTCTCCACCACATCGCCGACATTGGCCAGCACTTCGGTGATCCGGTAATTGCTGATTTCCGGGCCGATCACCGCTTCCTGCCAGGCCGCGACATTGCCGCTGGCCGAAAGCGTTTGCGGCCAGTCGCGCAATTCGGGTTGGGTGACGGTGACGGTTAACGCCGCCTTGGCCGGTGTGGCGGCGGGAGGTGGTTTGTCGCCGCAGGCCGCGAGGATGAGGGCAATCGGAATGGCGAGGAGGAGGCGCATTTTCTTTGCTTGGGGCAGGGGAATTTTTTTGGGGTTCAGGTATTGGAACTGGCCCAGTTAACCAGTTGCAGGCCATCGATCCGGCCATAGTGCCGTTCGTTGTTGGTCACCAGCGTAAGATTTTCGGCGAGGGCGTGGGAAGCGATCTGCGTATCCATGTAGCCGATGGGATTGCCCGTGATTTTCTGGTGCGCGCGCAACGTCGCGTAGCGGTTGGCCGCTTCCTTGTTCCAGTCGAGGCAGGGCACGGTATCGAGAAAAGCATGCACCGCACGGGCAAGCGAAATGGCTTCCGGCAGCAGGGCGAGGCCGTAGAGCAACTCGCCACGAGTGATCACGGAGATGGCGATTTCCTCGGCGATCAGGCCTTCGCGAACCCGTTTGAGCAGCGTAGCTTCCTTGCGTTTGATGGCGTAGCTGCAAATGTCGGTATCCAGCAGGTAACGCAGCATCAGTAAATCTCCCGGAACTCTCCGCTGTCGTTGTCGCGCTCGGCAAGAAAGCTTTCTGGAACTTCGGCGGATTCAATCAGTTGAAAAAGCGCATCGATATCGCTGAGCGCCTTTTTCGGCGTCAGGGTGATCTCGCCGGTTGCTTCGTTCTTGCTGATCCACACTTCATCGCCGGCCAGCCGGAAAGCCTTGGGCAGGCGGACGGCCTGACTATGCCCGGAATGAAATATTTTTGCGGTCGTCAGCATGCGTCGCTCCTTTTGTATATTCATGAACGTATATACATTATAACGATGCGGCAAACTCAAAGATAGGCTTCCTGTTCTGCTTTTTCGCCCAGTTCGAGCAGGGTGTCGGCGAGTTGGCGCATAACGGGCGGAAGCGTTCCGGCGAGCAATTGGGCGAGTTGCAGGCGATCGTGCTCAGTCAGCGGCTTACGCTGGCGCGCGGCCAACAAATCGTCGCGCCGCATGGCGAAGGGTAGCCAGGATAGATGCACTGCTTCCCAGAGCTTGGCAGCCTGCAGCGCGATGGCGATGCCTGCCGGATCCGGGTCGCAGGCGATTTCGGCGGGTGCCGGGGCGCCGAGGAGGAGGTGGCGCATGCTCTCCTGCCACCAGCTGGGTGGAAAACCGGGTAGCCAGACAACGGCCATGTCCGATGTACGCTGACGGGCGCTGCGCTCAAAGCTGGTCAGATTTTCGATGAGCCGCCAGACACGCGGCTGACCATCGCAATATTGAGCAGTGGCGATGGTTTCCGGGGTGAGCGCACTCCAGTCGGCGCTGGCATTCAGATCGATGATGCCGGTGGCGGTATGGAGGCGGATCGGTCCGGCGACCAGCAGGTGCGGCGTATGCTCGAAAATGCCGCTTTTTTCGAGGTCAACCGCAGTAGCCAGCCAGTTCCATTCGGCGGCGGTGATGCTTTTGCTGTCGCCTCGGGCGAGCAGTGCGAAATCGCGGCGCGTGCCTTGCCGGTTTTCCTCGCGCCAGTGCGCAAGACTTTTGAGCAGGTGGAAGCGTTGCAGCCGGCGAGCCAGCGGTAATTCGGCCAGGGCGGCATGGGCGGCAGCAATCTCCGCATCGGTAAAGCGGTGTGCGCTGGCGGTCGCCCAATCTTCGTTCAATCGTTCCGGGTTGGGCAGTTGGAAGAGTTCACGCAGAGCAGCGAGGTGAGGAAATTCCAGCCAGGTAATGTTCCAGCGACTCCCCGCACGTTTTTCGTATTGCACCGACCAGCCGTGGCGCAGCAACCAGTCGGCGAGTTGCAAGGCGGTTTCCAGATGCGGACTGCCAGCGTCGGCGAGCAGGGTTGTCCATTTGCGGCGTGTCTGATTGGGCTTGACCCAGCGCCGCAGCAGGTCGCTTTGGGCGCTTGGCAAGGCCAATGGTGCACCAGTCGCCTCCCATCGCACAAAGCGCCGCCGGCTGGCTTGCGGGCTGGCCAGTGAGGCGCCGGCGATGAGTTCGCTTTCTATCGATGACATGGCGGGTCAGCGACTGCGCATGAAGTCGGCAAAAAGATCGGGGGCCAAGGCGCGGAGCTTGGCGCGGTGCGGAATTTGGGTTCCCTGCTGACCGGTTCTTTCCAGATGCAGCAGGTCAAGCAGCAGGTGGAAGGCCTGAGCAGGTGTGTTCTGCGCGGGCTGTGCCGGGCGCAGCAAGTCGCGCAGTTTACTGTGGTGGATTAGCAGCCAGGCGGGGAACCAGGCGAGGTCGTGGTGTTCGCCATTGTTTTCAAAGGTGGTCAAAAAACTCGTTTTTAGACGGTTGACCGCAACCGGGGCGATCACAAGCAGTGCGTCGAGCCGTTCCGGCGCCAGCCAGGCCAACTCGGCCATCAGGGGCCACCAGGTTTCCGGTGCGCCTTGCTTGATCTCGATTTCGGTCATCCAGGCCAGGGGCGCGGGGATGCGGCGCCAGGACGGGATTTTCTCGATGGCGGAGTGTGCTGCATCCGGTGCGTCGGCAGCTAGCCAGAGCGCCGCTGCGTGGATTTCCGGGTGGGCGTTGTCGTAGCCCACTGTGGCCGCAGTTTGGGCGAGCATGGCCCACAGCGGGCGCGCCCAAACTGCGGTCTGGGTGCTTCCGAAGAGTTGCCGGGCAAGTGGCAGCAGGGTTTGCGTGAGCTGCTGGTGCCGTGATGGCAGGCTGGTGGGCTGAAGTTCGCGCAGAAAATCCAGCAGTTGTCCAAGAAGCAGGCGATGGGCGGGCAGGTCGTGGTGATGGGGAAATTCGTCGTGCAGGGCAGCGATAGCCAATGCTGCCGTATCAGGATTGTGGGCGGTGAATGCTGCTAGGACGGCGTTGTTGAGCGTCACATTGCGCGAGTCCTCGAAGAGATCAAGCTGCCTTGTGTTCGCCATCGCTATTGGGTGTCGCGTACCAATACGCCGACACGCGGCGCCCAGGTTTCGCCCGGTTTTTTCTTGAAGGTGACCAGGGTCAGCAGCGACGGATCGTGCACATTGACATTGTGGGTGACCGGCGTGGTCAGCAGATATTGTGCCTGCGTGGCCTTGAGGAAGCCGGCGACGCGGTCGATGTTGACGATGTCGAGGTGGGCGAAAGGTTCGTCGATAAAGACGAAGCCGCCGGGGTGCGATTCTTCCATCATCAGCGCGATCAACAGGATCAGCGATTTCATCACTTGTTGACCGCCGGAGGCGTCGCCATCGTTCAGGCCCATGAAGCCTTTTTCGTCGAAATCGAACTTGACCGACAGTGCGGCCTGCGTCAGCGCGAGGTCGTCGTCGGCCAGCAGCGGCAACTCGGCTTCGACCTTGATGCTGGCCATTTCACCCAGGGTGCGCAGGTTGCGGGCGTAGCGGCGGACGGTGGCGCGCAGGACATGGACGTATTGCTCGCGCGCCGCCATGGTCTGCTTCTCGGCCATCTGGTTATCGCGCTGGCGCTCGGCCAGTTCCTCGCCCTGCCTGGTGACATCGGCTTTCAGTTTGTCGCGGGTAATGAGGATGCTGGCGTCGGTGATCCAGGTTTTTTCGCCCAGATCGCGTTCGATCTTGCCGATTTCCCGGTCGATGGCAGCAAGGCTTTCCCATTCGCGGGCGACTTCGGCATTGGCTGTTTCGTCGAGCCACTGGGCGGACAGCGTGCGGCGGCTTTGGCGCAGGGCTTGCAGACGTCTGGCCTGTTCCAGTCGGGCCGGTTTGTTGGATTTTTCGGCCAGACGTTTGTCGATTTCCAGCAACTGCGTGGCGATGATTTCGACGGCGCGTTCCGCCTTTCGCCAAGTCTCCTCAGCGGCATCGCGTTGGCTGCGGGTCGTGTTTAGATCTTTTTGAACTTGCTTGCGGCGCTCTTCCAGATTGGCTTGCTGCGTTTCGGCTGCGGCAAATTCGGCGGCACGGGCAGCCAGAGTTTGCGTGGCGCTTTCTCCGGCCAGGTGGGCGCGGCAGGTGGCGATGATCTGGTTACATTCGTCGATGCGGGTTTCATGTCCGGCGATGCGCGGGGCGAGTTCGGCCAGTTGGGCTTGCACGGCGGTCAGCCGGGCGGCACCGAAACGGGCGAATTCCGGCGCGGCATGGCGCGCGCCGCGCCGCTCGCGCAGGTAGCCGCTTTTCGTTACCCAATCCTGGGCACGTGGTAGCCGGGCGCCGGCATGGGCATCTTCAACGCGCTGCGTGCGGTCGAGCAGCTTGTCGACCCAGCCGGGAACGGGGCGACGAAAATGCACGACTTCGGCGATGCTGCCCGGCGCGTGCAGCGTCGGTTCGCTGCGCTCGGGCACGATGAAATGGCGGTATTTGTGCTTTTCGCCCAAGGCGAAGGCCGCTTCGGCATCGCGCTCGCGATGCAGGATGACGAGATGAGCAAAGGGTGCGAGCAGGGCTTCGACAGCCTTTTGCCAATCGGTGTCGGTGATTTCAACCAGATCGACCAGCAGATCGTGGGCGATGCCGGCATTGTCCAGTGCCGCGCGAAATGCGCGAATATCGCCCGGTTCGGCGCGTTGACCGCTGGCCAGCGCGGCAATGACGGCCTCCAGTTCGCGCTGCTGGTTTTGCCAGCCGGCGAGTTCGAGAGTCAGCGCGTTACGTTGCGTTTCTGCTTCGCCTTGCTGGTGGACAAGGGCTTCCGGGTTGCCGCCGGCTTCCCTGGACAGGCGCAGCAGGCGGTCGCGTTCATTGAGCAGGCCGTCGAGTTTGCCGGCTTCGCGGTTGATCGGCGCTTGCGCATCGATGGCGCGTTGTTCGGCATCGCGCGCGGCGCTACGTTGCGTTTCGGCAGCGGATAAATCGGCTCCTGCTTGCGGTCGCCGGGCTTGCAGGCCCGTTTTTTCAGCCAGCAAAGCGCGCCATTCGCGCTGCATGCCAATAATTTGCGAACGCCCCTTGAGGATGGAGTCGCCGAGCAGGTGATATTCCAGCCGGGGGCGGGTTTCGCTGAACAGGCGGGTACGGTCATCGTTCAGCCTGCACCAGGTCTGGTAATTGTCGACGTCGAGTTCGGTGTTCTTGATCTTCAGTTGCAGGCGGTCGAGCTGAGCTTCCAGTTCGATCAGCTCGCGGCGCGTCGCTTCCTGATGCTGACGGGCTTCCTGATAGCGGTCGAGCACGTCGCGGTCGCCGAAAACCTGAAAGACCAGATCGAGCAAGGCCTTGGGCGAGAGTTCGCAGAGCTTGTCGGTCTGCCCCTGTTCCAGCGACAGCACTTGGCCGATGGCAGGCGTCAGGCCGGCGCCATGCAGCACTTGCTGGTATTCACGGACACCGAGTTGCGTGGCACTGCCTTGCAGGGCTTCGATGGGCATGTCGCCTTCGGCGATCAGGTAATGTCGTGTCCATTCGCCGCCTTTTTTCTCGATGCGACAGGCCAGCGTTACCGTGTCGCTGGAAAACGGTGGCCAGAACGGCCGCTTGCCGGAGGGCTGGCGGCGGTTGTCGACGACGCCGCGCAGCCAGCAGAAATCTTCACCATTGCGCCGCACGTAGCGCTTGTAGTCGCGCTTCTTCGAGCAGTCGAGCGCCAGCAGGGTGCGCAGGGCATCAAGCAGCGTGGTCTTGCCGGAACCGTTGGGGCCGACGATGGTGACGATGGCGGCATCGAGCGGAAGCACCAGGCGTTGCCAGAAATCCCAATGGACGACTTCGAGTTTTTCCAAGCGGAACATCAAGCGTCTCCGGTTGCGGTCGACGCCATATTTGCCGCATTTTTGCCGTTGACCGCGCCCCGAAGGAAGTCCCCTTGGGGGGCAACCAGCACATCGGCCAGCGCGCCGTCGAGGATGCGCGGGGCGAGCTCGGCGTAATCGAAGGCGAGGTCTAGCAGCGGCCCCTCGTGCAGCACCTTGTTGCGGCGCTCGATGAAGCCCAGGCGCGACAGCACGGGGAGCAGGAATTGCAGCCGCGCCTTGCCGCCCAGCAGCTTGCCGTAATCTTCGAGCAGCACGTTTTCCGGCACGCCTCGGGCGGCATCGTCGCGCAGCGGGGCAGCCTGTTTGTTGCCGAAAAGATCAGTCTGGCCTTCGTCGGTCGTGGCCTCGCGGGAAAGCTGGCGTTCGCGTTTGGGCAGGATGATGAGCGCCCAAAGCAGGATGAGCAGCGCAACGCCATCGCGGTTGAGGCCGCTGTTGTTGGACAGCCAGGCATCGCCGCGACCGAAGACGCCATTTTCGGCATTCGCTGCAAGCCCGATGGCGACATGGCCAGCAAAGGGGTTGTCGAGCAGACGCAGGCCGACGGTGGCGAGGCGATGTTCGATGTCCTGGCGAAAAATTTCATCGATCAGCAGGCGGCGCACTTCGGCATCGCTCTTGGGCAGCCAGCGCTGGGCCAGCAGGCGGGCAATGAACTCGGCGGGCGTATTGGCGTTCATGCGGTTTTCCGGGGCTGAATGGTGCCGTGACTGATGGCAGCGACTTCGTTGCGCTGCGGAGTGGCGAGCGTCTCGGCATCTGCCAAATG
>CAZGPO010000045.1:0-12933 GCA_964527745.1 uncultured Dechloromonas sp. | reverse complement strand
GATTCTACCAAGAACGCCAGCCAATCCCAAATTTGGCCAGCGGCTGACGGCGTTGCGAATTCCTCTCCCATGCTCAAAATCCATAACTCCCTGAAACGGGAAAAGCAGGTCTTCACGCCCATCGAACCGGGCAAGGTGCGCATGTACGTTTGCGGGATGACCGTCTATGACTATTGCCACCTCGGACATGCCCGGGTCATGGTCGTCTTCGACATGGTCTATCGCTGGCTCAAGGCTTCCGGCTACGACGTCAACTACGTGCGCAACATCACCGATATCGACGACAAGATCATCCGGCGCGCCAGCGAAAACGGTGAAACGATCCAGCAGCTGACCAACCGCTTCATCGCCTTCATGCACGAGGATGCCGACGCGCTCGGCGTGCTGCGCCCCGACAGCGAGCCGCGCGCGACCGAATACGTTCCGGAGATGCTTGACCTGATCGCCCGGCTGGAGGCGCGCGGCCTCGCCTACAAGGCAGGTGATGGCGACGTCAATTACGCGGTGCGCAAGTTTCCCGGCTACGGCAAGCTGTCCGGCAAGTCGCTCGACGATCTGCGGGCCGGCGAGCGCGTCGAGGTCGATTCGGCCAAGGATGATCCGCTCGATTTTGTGCTCTGGAAGCACGCCAAGGCTGGCGAACCGGCCTGGGATTCACCTTGGGGCGAGGGGCGGCCGGGCTGGCACATCGAGTGCTCGGCGATGAGCTCGAAGCTGCTCGGCAACCATTTCGACATCCACGGCGGCGGGCAGGATCTGCAGTTTCCGCACCACGAGAACGAAATCGCCCAATCCGAGGGGGCGCATCAGTGCACCTTCGTCAATTACTGGATGCACAACGGCTTCGTCAGGGTCGACAACGAAAAGATGTCGAAATCGCTCGGCAACTTCTTCACCATCCGTGAAGTTCTGGAGCGCTACGATGCCGAGGTGGTACGCTTCTTCATCCTGCGCGCCCACTATCGCAGCCCGCTGAACTACTCGGACAGCCATCTCGACGATGCCAAGCGCAGCCTCGACAGCCTCTATTTTGCCTTGCGCGACGTGCCGCCTGCCGCGGTCGCCATCGACTGGAACAATGATTTCGCAGCCCGCTTCGCAGCCGCGCTGAACGAGGATTTCGATTCGCCCGGTGCGCTCGCCGTGCTGTTCGAACTGGCGAGCGAAGTCAATCGGCAGCGCAGTGGCGAACTCGCCGGCCTGCTGAAGGCGCTGGCCGGCGTCATCGGCCTGCTTGAACGCGAGCCGATGACCTACCTGCGCGGCGGCGGTGCTGCCGCTGGTGGCGGACTCGACGATGCAGCCATCGCGGATATGATCGCCCGTCGCGCAGCGGCCAAGCAGGCGCGCGACTTTGCCGAAGCCGATCGTCTGCGCGACGAACTCAAGGCCGCCGGCATCCTGCTCGACGACAGCCCGCAGGGAACAACCTGGCGCCGGGCCTGAAAAAGAAAATGGCCTGTAAAAACAGGCCATTTTGCCGGGTCGACCGCGCCAGTCCTACCTGAGCACCTTGCCGCCCGGCCCGATGACGGTCATTTCGACGAAGCGCGAGCCCTGACGGCTGGTGCCGCTGAAAGCGACCGTGAAGCCGCCGAGATCGGCGTTCGTACTTTCCAGTGCGGCGATATATTTCTCGCGGGTCAGGTCCCTGCCGGTTTTCTTGAGCGCGTCGACCGCGGTGCGTGCCGTCACGTAGGCTTCGATCCCGTAGTAGGAGTAGCCGGCCTTGCTGCCGACCAGTTTCTGGTACTCGTGAACGATCGGCACGACGCTGTTCCACGGATAAGGCATGACCTGCGAAACACCGATACCGCGTGCATCGGCCCCGAGTTCGGCGACCAGTTGCTGGGTGCCGACTGGCGACAGGGTCATCAGCATCGGGTTTTGGCCGGCCTTCTTCATCGCCTTGACGAAAGCCGCGGTTGGTTTGTAGAGCGTGACCATCACCACTGCCTGCGGCTTGGCCTTGGCGATCGCCTCGACGGCTGCGGTCACGTCGAGCGAGTTGCGCTCGACGGTGGCAGCCACTATCGGGGCCAGGTTGTGTTTCTTCAGCGCCGCCGTCACACCTTCCAGCCCGGATTTGCCGAAACCGTCATTCTGGTAGAAAACAGCAATGTTCTTGAGGCCCAGCGAAACCAGCTGATTGACGATGGCTTCGGTCTCGTCGGCGTAGCTGGCGCGGATGTTGAACATGTAGGCGCTGCCAGGGTTCTTCGCAATCGGCTCGCGCAGCGTGCCGGCACCGGAAATGGTCCCCACCAGCGGCACCCGGGCCGGGCCGAAGACCTTGTTCATCGCTTCCGTGGTCGGGCTGGAACCGTAATAGGCCAAGAGCGAGAAGACTTTCTTGTCGTTGATCAGGGTATTCGTGTTGGCCACCGTGCGGTCGGTTTCATAGCCGTCGTCAAGCGCGACGAGCGCGAGCTTGCGGCCATTGACCCCCCCCGCCTTGTTGACCTGATCAAAATAACGCTCGACCACCTCGCGCATTTCAGTGCCATAGGCACCATTTGGTCCAGAGAAGGGAGACGACATGCCCAGCGTGATCGTACTGTCCGTGACGCCCGGTTCGGCCGCAGCCAGCGAAGAAATGGCGATCGCTGCAACGGTAAGCAATTGCTTGACAAAATGCATTCTTGGTCCCCCTGAGTGAGTCAGCAGATTCTAACAGCCGAAATGCGGCAGGGGGAACACCTGCGCAGGCTGTCTGGCCTGCGCCACAACAAAAATGCATCAGTCTTCGAAGAACTCCTTTACCTTGTCCATCCACGATTTGGCGCGCGGGTTGTGCTTGGCGCCGCTGTCGCGACTCGATTCTTCGAGTTCGCGAAGCAGTTCCTTCTGGCGGTCGGTCAGGTTGACCGGGGTTTCGACGACGACGTGGCACATCAGATCGCCGTGCGTGTGGCTACGCACCCCCTTGATGCCCTTGCCGCGCAGGCGGAAGACGCGTCCCGACTGGGTTTCGCCGGGAATCTTGATGCTCGCCGCGCCATCGAGGGTCGGTATCTCGATTTCGCCACCCAGTGCCGCCGTCGTGAAGGAGATCGGCATTTCGCAATGCAGGTCGTTTTGGTCGCGCGTGAATACCGCGTGCTGCTTCAGGTGAATCTGCACGTAGAGGTCGCCCGGCGGGCCGCCATTGACGCCGTGTTCGCCTTCGCCGGCGAGCCGGATGCGATCGCCCTCGTCGACCCCGGCGGGAATCTTGACCGACAGCGTCTTGTGCTGCTTGGTGCGTCCGGCCCCACCGCAGGTCTTGCACGGGTCGGCGATGAAGCGGCCGGTGCCGTGACATTTCGGGCAAGTCTGCTGGATCGAGAAAAATCCCTGCTGGAGCCTTACCTGGCCGGAACCGTTACAGGTCGGGCAGGTTTTCGGCTGCGTGCCCGGCTTGGCACCGCTGCCGTTGCACGGTTCGCAGATTTCCATGGTCGGAATGCGGATCTTGGTTTCCGTACCGTGCGCCGCCTGTTCGAGCGAGATTTCGAGGTTGTAGCGCAGGTCGGCACCGCGGTAGATGTTGGAACGGCCAGCGCCGCCACCACCGCCTCGGCCGCCGAAGATTTCGTCGAAAATGCCGCCGAAGGCATCGGAAAATCCGCCGCCACCACCACCGAATCCGCCACCCATGCCGGCTTGCGGATCGACGCCGGCATGGCCGTATTGGTCGTAAGCCGCCCGCTTCTGGCTGTCGGAGAGGATTTCGTAGGCTTCCTTGGCTTCCTTGAATTTTTCCTCCGACCCCTGGTTGTCCGGATTGCGGTCGGGGTGGTGTTTCATGGCCAGCTTGCGGTAGGCCTTCTTGATCTCTTCATCGCTGGCGTCGCGGTTGACGCCGAGAATCTCGTAAAAATCGCGTTTTGACATTATTTCTACCCGTCAAGTGACAAAGGCGCCGAGCGCCGCCGGACGTTTCCGGTAGGCTCGGCGCCGGGTGGCGGTTGGACCAGGAATTACTTCTTGTCCTTGTTTACCTCGGTAAATTCGGCATCGACGACGTCGCCTTCGACGGTCTTCTCACCAGCCTGCTGCTGGCCGCCCGCGCCGGCACCCTGGGGGGCGCCTTCAGCCTGTTGCTGGGCGTACATCTTTTCACCCAACTTCTGGGCTGCAGCCGAGAGTGCCTCGGTCTTGGCGACGATGGTGTCCTTGTCGCCGTCGCGCAGCACGGATTCGACATCCTTGATCGCCGCTTCGATGCTTTCCTTCTCGGCAGCGTCGAGCTTGTCGCCATACTCGGTCAGTGACTTCTTGACCATGTGCACCATGCCGTCGGCCTGGTTGCGGGCGTCGGCCAGCTCGTGCACCTTCTTGTCATCTTCAGCGTGCAGCTCGGCATCCTTGACCATGGCCTGGATCTCGGCTTCTGACAGACCCGAATTTGCCTTGATAGTGATCTTGTTTTCCTTGCCGGTGGCCTTGTCCTTGGCGGTGACGTGCATGATGCCGTTGGCGTCGATATCGAAGATGACCTCGATCTGCGGCGTGCCGCGCGGAGCCGGCGGGATGCCTTCGAGGTTGAACTGGCCGAGGCTCTTGTTGCCGGAGGCGACTTCGCGCTCGCCCTGCAGCACGTGGATGGTCACCGCGCCCTGATTGTCATCGGCGGTCGAGAAGACTTGCGAGGCCTTGGTCGGGATCGTCGTGTTCTTCTGGATCAGCTTGGTCATGATGCCGCCGAGGGTTTCGATACCGAGCGACAGCGGGGTGACGTCGAGCAGCAGCACATCCTTGACTTCGCCTTGCAGTACGCCACCCTGGATGGCGGCGCCGACGGCGACTGCTTCGTCCGGGTTCACGTCCTTGCGCGGCTCCTTGCCGAAGATTTCCTTGACCTTTTCCTGCACCTTGGGCATCCGCGACTGTCCGCCAACCAAAATGACGTCGTCGATGTCGCCGATCTTGCAGCCGGCATCCTTGAGTGCGGTAACGCATGGCGCGACGGTACGCTCGACCAGTTCGTCGACCAGCGACTCGAACTTGGCGCGGGTGATCTTGATGGCCAGGTGCTTCGGGCCGGAGGCGTCGGCGGTGATGTAGGGCAGGTTGACTTCGGTCTGCTGGCTGGACGAGAGCTCGATCTTGGCCTTTTCAGCGGCTTCTTTCAGGCGCTGCAGGGCCAGCACGTCGGCTTTCAGATTGACGCCGGATTCTTTCTTGAATTCGTCGATGATGTAGTCGATCAGGCGCTGGTCGAAGTCTTCACCACCGAGGAAGGTGTCGCCGTTGGTGGCCAGCACTTCGAACTGCTTTTCGCCATCGACGTCGGCGATTTCGATGATCGAGATATCGAAAGTACCGCCGCCCAAGTCATAGACAGCGATCTTCTTGTCCTTGCCGGCGACCTTGTCCATGCCGAAGGCGAGGGCGGCAGCGGTCGGCTCGTTGATGATGCGCTTGACTTCCAGGCCGGCGATGCGGCCGGCGTCCTTGGTGGCCTGGCGCTGGCTGTCGTTGAAGTAGGCCGGCACGGTGATGACCGCTTCGGTGACTTCTTCGCCGAGGTAATCTTCGGCGGTCTTCTTCATCTTGCGCAGCACTTCGGCGGACACCTGCGGCGGGGCGATCTTCTTGTCGCGCACGGAAACCCAAGCGTCGCCGTTGTCGGCCTTGACGATCTTGTAGGGCATCAGCGCGATGTCCTTCTGTACTTCCTTCTCTTCGAAGCGGCGGCCGATCAGGCGCTTGACGGCGTACAGCGTGTTCATCGGGTTGGTGACGGCCTGGCGTTTGGCCGGGGCGCCGGAGAGGATTTCACCGTCTTCGGCGTAACCGATGACGGACGGCGTGGTGCGCGCGCCTTCGGAGTTCTCGATAACCTTCGGCGTGCCGCCTTCCATGATGGCGACGCAGCTGTTGGTGGTGCCGAGGTCAATACCAATGATCTTGCCCATGATTCGTTCCTTAAGAAAAATTACTGATGTTCGTGAATTGGGGGCTTGGCCCCGGATTTCAAGCGTGAATTCTGGAAAGTTCCGCGGTCGACCGCGAAAAACAGTTGATTTTTACTTGCCCTTGGCGACCATGACCAGCGCCGGGCGCAGCGTGCGCTCGGCAATCAGGTAACCCTTCTGCAAAACAGTGACGACGGTGTTCGCTTCCTGCTCGGAATCCACCATGCCGATGGCCTGGTGCTTGTACGGATCGAACTTCTCGCCAACCGGGTTTACTTCGCTCAGCGCATTTTTTTCAAAGGCCGATATCAGTTGCTTGAGCGTCAACTCGACGCCGGACTTGAAACTCTCAACCGTTTGTTCCGGCACCGCCAGGGCGGCTTCCAGACTGTCCTTGACCGCCAGTAATTCCCCGGCAAATTTTTCGACAGCGAATTTGTGGGCCTTGGCAATGTCTTCCTGGGCGCGCCGACGGATGTTCTCGCCCTCGGCCTTGGCTCGCAGCCAGGCGTCGTGATGTTCGGCGGCCTGCAGTTCGAGGGCGCGGAATTGCTCTTCGATGCTCGGCAGCGTGTCGGTGTGTTCTTCGGGCGCCGGCGCCGCAGTGGCTTCGCTGACTGGCTGGTTGTCGAGCAGGGGTTCCTGGGGATTTTCGGGGTTGGACATGCACATATCTCCAAAAAAGTTGTTATGCATGTAGGGGCATTGCGCTGAATATCAAGAGCGATCCGAAAAAATTCTGCCTGGTACGCCCGATGACCGCCCTGCGCGCTGCGTGCTACGATGAAAACTTGGCTAAATTAAGACGAAGCGCATGGAACAGTTTGGCAAATACCGGGTAGTCAGGGAGATCGGCAAGGGGGCGACCGCCAGGGTCTACCTGTGCGTGAGCCCCGATTCCGATACGCCGGTCGCCGTCAAGGTCGTGCGCTTCGGCAAGGATTGCGCGGCGATGTCGCGCCGCCTGCGCAAGCTGTTCCAGAACGAGGGGATGGTCGCCCGACGTCTCAATCACCCGAACATCGCCAAGGTCTATGAAGGTGTCGTCGAGGACGACCATGCCTATCTGGCGATGGAATACATTCAGGGCTTCCCGCTCGAAAACCATACCCGCATTGACCGCCTGCTGCCGCTGCACCGTGTCATCGGCATCATCTTCAAGTGCTGCATGGCGCTCGACAGCGCTTACCGGCAGGGGATCATCCACCGCGACATCAAGCCCGCCAACATCCTGGTCGCGGCCGGCGACGAACCGAAGCTGGTCGATTTTGGCCTCGCGCTCAATCTCAACAAGAACATGGACCGCGACTCGACCTTCATCATGGGCGTCGGTTCACCGTCCTACATGTCGCCGGAGCAGGTCAAGGGTTACCAGCTCAACCAGAAGACCGACCTTTATTCGCTGGGTGTGGTCATGTTCCAGTTGCTGACCGGGCGCCTGCCGTTCCGCGCCAAGAACCAGGCGACGCTGATCTACCGCATCATCAATACCGATGCGCCGGACGTGACGTCACTGAACCCGAGTCTGCCCGAAGGTCTCAACGCCATTCTGAGGCGTGCCCTGGAAAAGGATCTCTACAGCCGTTACCGGAATGGGGCCGAGTTCGCCAAGGACCTCGCCGCGGTGCGCTACCAGATTCTCGAGGAAGACGACACGGTCCAGGATAAGCGCCATTTCGAGATGCTCAGGAAGCTCGATTTCTTCACCGAATTCGAGAATGTCGAGCTTTGGGAAATCCTGCGCATTTCAGTCTGGCGCCAGGTTGCGCCGCGCGTGGCGATCATTCGCGAAGGGCAGACCAACCGGATTTTCGGCATCGTCGTCGAAGGCTTCGTCGAAGTCTCGATCGCCGGGTCGACGCTTTGCCGGCTGGGGACGGGCGAGGTGATCGGCGAGGTTGCCTATCTGCACCCGAGCAAGGACGAGCGTTCAGCGAGCGTCGTGACGCTCGAAAACACGCTCTTTCTCGAGATCAACGCGGCCGCGCTGGCGCTGGCTTCCGAGGAATTGCAGGAACGCATGCGTACGGCGTTGCTCGGACAAATGATCGACCGCTTACGCACGGTGAATGCCATCGCCGCCGCCCAGGGCGCGCCTGCCGTCGAGTCGGGCAAGGCGCTGATCGAGGGTTCGAGCCGCACAGCGCCGGGTGGCGGGATCGACCTCGAACTGGCGCCGATGTAGCTGTTTCGCCAGGCCGTTTGGCCGGATTCAGATGTTGGCCTGCACCCAGCGCTTCAGCGTTGCACCGTCGACCGCACCGCTCTGACGCGCGACTTCGCGGCCGCCCTTGAAAATGGCCAGGGTCGGAATGCTGCGGATGTTGAAGCGGGCGGCCAGTTGTTGCTGGCTTTCGGTATCGACCTTGGTCAGGCGGACGCCTGGTTCCAGTTCGCCCGCTGCGCTGGCGAAGGCCGGTGCCATCGAACGGCAGGGTCCGCACCACGGTGCCCAGAAATCGACGACGACCGGCAGGTCGCTGCGCCCGATGTGGCGATCGAAATTGGCAGCGGTCAGGTCGAGCGGCTTGCCGGCGAAAAGGGGTTTGCGGCACTGGCCGCAATTTGGATTCTCGGCAAGCCGCTCCGCCGGCAGGCGGTTGACAGCATCGCAATGCGGGCAGACGACGTGCATGGATTCACTCATGGCGTTTCTTTCGTATCAGAAAACTCTGATATCAGGTCGACTTTGCCGGTTTCAAGAGGCTGCGCCGTGCCTTTTGGCCAGCTGGGCCGAAGCGGCCAGCGCTTCTGGGGCGGCCTGCTCTTTCGATGGCCAGCCGGAAAGGTGGCGTTCGACCAGGGATGCCAGGGCCGCCAGCCAGCCGTGGTTCTCGTTGAGCGCCGGGATGTAGTGGTATTCCTTGCCGCCGCTGGTCAGGAATGATTCCTTGCCTTCCATGGCGATTTCTTCCAGAGTTTCCAGGCAGTCGGCGACGAAACCGGGGCAGATCACATCGACGCGCTGCGTGTTGGCCTTGCCCAGTGCTTCGAGGGTCGGCGCGGTATAGGGCTGCAGCCATTCCGCCTTGCCGAAGCGCGACTGGAAACAGATCCTGTATTGCCCGGCAGCGAGGTTCAGGCGTTCGGCGAGCAGGCGGCCAGTCTTCATGCATTCGCAGTAATACGGGTCGCCGAGGTCGAGGTTGCGGCGCGGCAGGCCGTGGAAGCTTATGATCAGCTGGTCGCCGGCACCCAGGCGACCATGTTTTGTCCAGTGATCGAGCACCGTTTGTCCGAGTGCCTGGATGTAGGCCGGATCGTCGTGGAAATTGCGGACAAAGCGCATCTCGGGCTGGTTGCGCTGTGTCAGCAACCAGCGGCAGGCGTCGTCGACGACAGTCGCGGTGGTGGTTGCCGAGTATTGCGGATACATCGGCACGACCAGAATGCGGGTGTTGCCGGCCGCCTTGAGGCGATCGAGGACGTCGGGTATCGCCGGTGCGCCATAGCGCATGGCCGGGACCGCGGTGACATGGTGGCCGCGTTCGCCAAGATAGCCGGCGAGAAACTTGGCCTGGCGTTCGGTGTGAACCTTGAGCGGCGAGCCTTCGGCCAGCCACACCGAAGCGTATTTTTCGGCGGATTTTTTCGGGCGGACGTTGAGAATGATGCCATTGAGGATCAGCCACCAGATCGCGCGCGGGATTTCGACGACGCGCGGGTCGCCGAGGAACTGGCGCAGGTAGCGTTTGAGAGCGGGGGCGGTCGGTGCTTCCGGCGTGCCCAGGTTCACGAGGACGACCGCCGTGCCAGGAGCGGTGCCGTGTTTATGCGGCGGTTCGGGTTTGATTTTGGGCATCAGTAATTATTCTGGTTGGAGAGGGCGCTCGACAGTAGCCTGGCGGTGATATCGACAATCGGGATGACGCGCTCGTAGGCCATGCGCGTCGGGCCGATGACGCCAACCGAGCCGACGACCTGGCCATCGACGGCGTAAGGGGCGGCGATGACACTGCATTCGTCGAGGCTGGCGATGCCCGATTCGCCGCCGATGAAGATCTGGACGCCGGCGGCGCGATTGGAAATGTCGAGCAGGCGCATCAGGCTCGAACGCTGCTCGAAGAGGTCGAACAGTTCGCGCAGGCGCTTCATGTTGGACGATAGCTCTTCGACGTCGAGCAGGTTGTGCTCGCCGGAAATCACGTATGGTGTCGCGCTGCCGGACAGCGCCTCGTCGCCGGCATCGAGCGCGAGCGCCATCAGCGCCTTCATGTCCTCGCGCAGTTGCTGGATTTCCACCGAAATTCGCTGGCGGATCTGCTCGAAATCGAGGCCGGCAAAATTCTGGTTGAGATAATTTGCAGCGTGCACCAGTTCGGACGGCGAATAAGCCTTTTCGGTGACCAGAACACGGTTCTGCACGTCGCCATCGGTGGTGACGATGATCAGCAGGATGCGCTTCTCGGTCAGGTTGAGGAACTCGATCTGACGGATGCGGCTGGCGCTGCGCCGCGGGGCCATGACGACGCCAGCGAAGTGGGTGAGGCTGGAGAGTAGTTGCGAGGCGCTGGAAATGACCTGATTTGCCGGTCGACCGTGCAAGGCGCCTTCCATCTCGTCGAGCTGGCGCGCTTCGAGGGGGCGCATCGTCAGCAGCGTGTCGACGAACAGCCGGTAGCCGCGCGGCGTTGGCACGCGCCCGGCGGAAGTGTGCGGGCTGGCGACGAAGCCGGCTTCCTCGAGATCGGCCATGACGTTGCGGATCGTCGCCGGCGACAGATCGAGACCGGAAAATTTCGACAGCGCGCGCGAGCCGACCGGCTGACCGTCGGCAATGTAGTGTTCGACCAGGGCCTTGAGGAGGGTGCGGGAGCGATCATCGAGCATGTCAGGGCATTGTACAAAAAACTGGCGGCAGCGCGGGCGGCCATTTTTATGCAAGAATCCGCGTCATGAACTCCAGCTTTGGCTCCTATCGCTCGCCCAAGACCATCGCGCTGGTCGGCAAATACCGTAGCCCTGAAATTGCCGAATCGCTGCGTGGCCTTGCCGAATACCTGCACGAGCGGGGCGTTTCGGTGTTCATCGAGCGCGAGACGGCCGAGCATATCGGACGTCACGATGACCTTGCGCGCTGGGTTACCTGTGGCTTCAACGATATCGGCGCCCATGCCGACCTCGCTATTGTCGTCGGCGGCGACGGAACGATGCTCAATGCAGCGCGTCGCCTGGCGCGCTATCGCGTGCCGCTGGTCGGCGTCAACCAGGGGCGCCTCGGCTTCATGACCGATATTGCACGCAGCGACATGCTGAGCTGCATGGACGACTTGCTCGATGGCCGCTTTACCCAAGAAAACCGCATGCTGCTCGATGCCGAGGTGATCCGCGATGGCAAGGAAAT
Organism: uncultured Dechloromonas sp.; assembly: GCA_964527745.1. GTDB lineage: Bacteria > Pseudomonadota > Gammaproteobacteria > Burkholderiales > Rhodocyclaceae > Azonexus. The sequence continues at coordinate 1,686 of CAZGPO010000045.1, read as the reverse complement.
CGCTGCCAACCTGGCGCTCAACGATGTCGTCGTGGACAAGGGGGCGATCGGGCGGATGATCGAGTTTGAACTGGCGATCGATGGCGAGTTCATCTACAACCTGCGTTCCGACGGCCTGATCGTGTCGACGCCAACCGGGTCGACCGCCTATTCGCTGTCGGCCGGTGGCCCGATCCTGCATCCGACGCTGACCGGCATCGCGCTGGTTCCGTTGTGCCCGCACGCGCTGACCAACCGGCCGATCATGGTCAACGACCGGGCCAATATCGAACTGCGCATCATCCAGGCCGACGACCCGCGCGTGCACTTCGACGGCCAGGTCACGCTCGATCTGCTGCCCGGCGACAGCGTCCGCCTCCGGCGTTCTGAATACGCCTGCTGCTTCCTGCATCCGCCGGGTTACAGCTATTTCGCCATGCTGCGCCAGAAACTGCACTGGAGCGAGCGCCCCAAGGGCATCTGATGCTGCGTCAGCTTGCGATTCGCGACTTTGTCATCGTAGACCGGCTGGAACTAGAATTTTCGGCCGGTTTTGGTGCGTTGACCGGGGAAACCGGCGCCGGCAAGTCGATCCTGATCGATGCGCTGGCCCTGGCGCTCGGCGACCGTGCCGATGCCGGCGTCATCCGCGCCGGCTGCGACAAGGCCGAAGTTGCGGCTACCTTCGCGCTCGGCGGGCTTCCGCAGGTCGGCGCCTGGCTCGCCGCCAACGACCTCGAAGCCGACGACGAACTGCTGCTGCGCCGCGTCCTCGACGCCGGCGGCCGGTCGCGCGGCTACATCAACGGTTCGCCGGCCACCGCGCAGCAGATGCGTGAGGTCGGCGAGTTCCTCGTCGATATCCACGGCCAGCACGCCCATCAATCTTTATTGCGCGCCGATGCACAGCGCGCCTTGCTCGACACCCATGCCGGGCTGGGCGACCTGGTCCGTAAAGTCGCCAGCGCCTACCGGGCCTGGCGTGAGGCCGTGCAGATGCAGCAGTCAGCCGCGACCGGTGCCGAGGCGCTGGCGCGCGAACGCGAACAGCTCGAATGGCAGGTTCGCGAACTCGAGACGCTGGCCTTCGTCGATGATGAATGGAGCGCGCTCGAACTCGAACACAAGCGCCTCGGCCATGCAGCAAGCCTGATTGACGGCGCCCGCTTCGCGCTCGATGCGCTATCCGATGGCGAAGCTGCCTGCTCGGGCAATCTCGATCGCGTCGCGACACGGCTCGGCGATCTGGCCGACTATGACCCTGCGCTGCAGGAAGTCTTCGCTTTGCTGCAGTCGGCGCAGGCTGAACTCGGCGAGGCGATATCGACCTTGCGCCGCTATGCCGACCGTGTCGATCTCGACCCGGCACGCCTGACGGAGGTCGAGCGCCCGCAAGTATCGCGTGCAGGCTGCCGAACTGCCCGGTTTGCTGGTGGGCTGGCAGGAGCGTCTGGCGACGCTCAACGCGGCCGCAGACCTCGACGCGCTGGCGGCGCGGGTCGTGACGGCACATGCTGAATATCAGGAGGTCGCCGGCGAATTATCAAGCGGACGGCGGCGCGTCGCTGGTGAAATGGGGGCCGCGGTCAGCGCCTTGATGCAGCAACTGGCGCTGGCCTCAGGTCGCTTCGAAGTGGCCCTGCTGCCGCTGACCGAAGGCGCTGCCTACGGACTCGAACAGGTCGAATTCCGCGTCGGCGGTCTGGC
>CAZGPO010000044.1:0-13276 GCA_964527745.1 uncultured Dechloromonas sp. | reverse complement strand
CACTCTGCAGCAAAGCGTGCCCGTCGGGTGCGATTTCGGGCGAGGTAAAACAGGTGCACTATATAGAGCAGAGCAAATGTCCCGTGCCCGGCGCCTGCTGCTGCACTCGGTGTATTTGGGTTTCATCCACCCGTCGACCGCAACGCCGCTTGTCGTCGAAAGCCCGCCGCCGTTCTGACTCAGCGCTTTTTCATTTCCACCAGCGGGACGACATCCGGCATGTGAATGCGCGGGCGGCCGGGTTCGACGGCGCTGAGCGGGTCGCATTCGGTCATCGTGGCCAGGCTGCGGCGGGCAAGGTCCTGGTAGGTGCGGGTGCCGTCGACCTTCCAGGCGATTTCGTCGTCGGACAAGGCGCGAACGACCTTGGCCGGCATGCCGGCGGCGAGACTCCTGGGCGGAATTTCGGCGCCGGCCTTGACGAAGGCGCTGGCGGCGACGATGGACGACTCGCCGACTATCGCGTTGTCCATGATGACGGCGTTCATGCCGACCAGCGCGTTGCGGCCGATGCGGCAGCCATGCAGAACGGCACCGTGGCCGATGTGGCCATCTTCCTCGACGACGGTGTCGGTGCCGGGGAAGCCGTGCATGACGCAGGTATCCTGCAGGTTGGCGCCGCGCTCGAGGATCAGGCGGCCGAAGTCGCCGCGCAGGCTGGCGCACGGGCCGACATAGCAGCCGGGGCCGACGATGACGTCGCCGATGAGGACGGCGCTGGGGTGTACGTAGGCGGTAGGGTCGACAACAGGGATAATGCCGTCGATGGCATAGACGCGAAGGGGGGTCATGGAAACCTCTGTGACAAGTGGCCATGAAATTCTATAGAATAAAAACAGTTTCGTATTCAGGAATTCCGGGGGGTCAATGAGCGACGAAATGGAAGGCAAGCACGGCGTACAGTCGCTGGAGATCGGTATGGGCATCCTGCGGGCGATGGTCAATGGCCAGCGTTCGATGATGCTCAAGGAGATCGCGGCGGCGGCGGACATGCCGGCGTCCAAGGCGCACCGTTACCTGGTCAGCCTGATCCGTTCGGGCCTGGTCGAGCAGGATCCGCTGACTTCGCGCTATGACCTCGGGCCGTTTGCGCTCAATATCGGGCTGGTGGCGATCGACCGGCTCGACCGCATCCGCCTTGGCCTTACCGCGATCGCCGAATTGCGCGACCGGATCAATGAGACGACGGCGCTCGCCGTGTGGAGCGACAATGGACCGGTGATCGTGCGCTGGGAACGGCCACGGCGGCCGATCACCGTCAATGTGGTGACCGGGACGGCGCTCGAGGTTCTGAGTTCGGCCAGCGGTCGCGTGTTCGCGGCGTGGCTGCAGAACGATGCGGTCAACCGCCAAATCGGCAAGGAATTGGCGGCTGGCGACCACCTGCCGCCCGACCTGCGGACACGGGAAGCTGTGGACCAGATGCTGGCGCAGGTACGCGTCGACGGATATTCGGCCATCTCGGACTATTACCTGGTGACCGGGGTTGAAGCGGTGGCGGCGCCGGTGTTCAATTTCCGCAACGAGATCACGATGGCGATGCTGGCAGTCGGGGTCAAGGGCATGTTCGACGTCAGTCCGGGCAGCGCCGTGGTGACCGGCGTCAAGCGTGCCGCAACCGAGCTTTCCCTCCGTCTGGGCTACACAGGGAGCCTTGGACAAGGCTGAAGCATCGTTATTTCAGATGGATGGCGCTATCGATACAGAGATTTCGATGGCGCTATTTTTTTGTATCATTTCCACTTGACAGAATTAATTACACAATTCAGAATAACACTCACCGGACAATGCACGCCTTGTTGACCGGAGCCAGGACAACCGGAGGAGACCCCATGAAACTGCCCGTTGCACGATGCGTGGTGTTGTTTGCCGCCAAGGGAGGGTGCTGATGCTTGCCCAGTTCCTGCAGTTCCTTTTTTCCGGGGTCACGGTCGGCGCCACCTATGCGCTGGCAGCACTCGGCTTCACACTGATCTACAACGCCAGCAACGTGATCAACTTCGCCCAGGGCGAGTTCGTCATGCTCGGCGGCATGCTCGCCGTCTATTTCACGACGGCCGGACTGCCCCTGCCGGTGGCGCTGCTGCTGGCCATCCTGATTCCCGCCATTGTTGGCGTACTGGTCGAGAAACTGGCGATCGAGCCGGTCAAGGGCGCCGAGACGGTGACACTCATCATCATCACCATTGGAGCTTCGCTGGTCATCCGCGGCTTGATCCAGGTCTGGCTGGGCAAGGCTACTTTCTCGCTGCCGGCCTTTTCCGGTGACGAGCCGATCCAGGTCATGGGTGCGACGCTGATGCCGCAGAGCCTGTGGGTGCTCGGCGTGACGGCCATCGTGGTCGTGCTGCTGTGGTACTTCTTCAACCGTACGCTAAGCGGCAAGGCCATGCTCGCCACCTCGTACAACCCGCTGGCCGCCGAACTGGTCGGCATCAATACCGGCTGGGTGCTGTTCATGAGCTTTGCCATGTCGGCGGCGCTTGGCGCACTGGGCGGCATCCTGATCACGCCGATCACGCTGACTTCCTACGATGTCGGGATCATGCTCGGCCTCAAGGGTTTTGTCGCGGCGGTCGTCGGCGGCCTGGGCAACGGCCTTGGCGCGGTGCTCGGCGGGTTGCTGGTCGGCATCCTCGAAGCGATGGGTGCCGGCTACATCTCGTCGGCTTACAAGGATGCGATTCCCTTCGTGCTCATCCTGTTCATTCTCTTCTTCATGCCACGCGGCCTGTTCGGCGGCAAATCGACGGATCGGGTGTAAGCATGAAGAATACGACCAAGGGCCTCGTCATCGTGGCCGTTATCCTGGCGATCGTTCCCTTCGTTTCGCCCAACAGCTATTACACCGACCTGGCGATCCGCATGGCAATCAACGCCACCATCGTCCTCGGTCTCAACCTGCTGATCGGCTTTGCCGGCCAGATCAGCCTCGGCCACGCCGGCTTTCTCGGCATCGGCGCCTATGCCTCGGCGGTGTTACCGACGCATTTAGGCTGGCATCCGCTGCTGGCGATGGGTGCCGGGGCCGCAGTCACTGCCGTGCTGGCCGGCCTCGTCGCACGGCCGATCTTCAAGCTCAAGGGCCACTACCTGGCGATGGCGACGCTCGGCCTGGGCATCATCATCAACATCGCGCTGCGCAACGAGGCGCAATGGACGGGCGGTCCGGACGGCATGCCGGTGCCGGCGATGAGCCTGTTCGGCTTCGAGCTATCCGGCGACAAGCACTGGTACTGGGTGGTTGCCGCGCTCCTGCTGGTCAGCATCTGGGCATCGCTGAACCTGATCGACTCGCCCTTCGGCCGCGCGCTGCGCGCGCTGCACGGCTCGGAAGTCGCTTCGCAGGTGGTCGGCGTCGATATCGTGCGCTACAAGGTGGCCATCTTCGTGCTCTCCGCCGTCTTCGCCAGCCTGATGGGCAGCGTCATGGCGCACTACATCGGCTTCGTCAGCCCCAATTTCGCCGATTTCTTTCATTCCATCGAACTGGTCACGATGGTCGTCGTCGGCGGCATGGCCTCGGTCTTCGGCTCGCTGGTCGGCGCCGTGCTGCTCACCGCGCTGCCGCAGGCGCTGGCGACCTTCGAGGGCTGGGAGACCGTGGTCTTCGGGGCCATCCTGATGGGCTTCATGATCTTCCTGCCGAAGGGCATCGTGCCGACCATCGCCGCCCGGTTCGGCAAGGGGGAATAATATGGCCCTGCTCGAAGTCAAGGATCTGTCCATCCATTTCGGCGGCGTCAAGGCGGTCCAGAATGTCAATTTCAGCGTCGATTCCGGCATCGTCTATTCGGTGATCGGCCCCAACGGCGCCGGCAAGACGACGCTGTTCAACCTGATCACCGGGGTGTACAAGCCAACTACCGGCGAGATCCGCCTCGATGGTGAGGCGGTCCATGGCAAGTCGCCGAACGAACTGGCCCGCCGCGGCATGGCGCGCACTTTCCAGAACCTGCAGATCTGCATGAACATGAGCGCCGTCGAGAACGTCATGGTGGGCGCTCACTTGCGGCTTGACCGCAACCTGGTCAAGGCGGCGCTGCGTTTTCCGGCGCTCAGGAAGCGCGACGCCGAGATGCGAACCGAGGCCGCCGGGCTGATGCGTTTCGTTGGCCTCGACAAGTTCGCCGATGCCCGCGCCGACAGCATGCCCTACGGCGCCCTGAAGCGCCTGGAGATCGCCCGCGCCCTGGCCATGAAGCCGCGCCTGATCTTCCTCGACGAGCCGGCAGCCGGCCTCAACCCCAAGGAAACCATCGAGGTCGACCATCTGGTGCGCAAGGTTGCCGATTCCGGCGTCACGGTGGTGCTGGTGGAGCACGACATGAAGATGGTGATGAACCTGTCGGACCGCATCCTGGTGCTCGATTACGGCAAGAAGCTGGCCGAAGGCACCGGTGAGGAAGTACGCCGCAACCCGGACGTAATCGCGGCTTACCTCGGCGCTCACGCATAAATAAAAGGGGAACAGCATGGAAGCCCTGCGCATCATTACCGAAGAACACCAGAACCTCTGGCGCATCGCCACCACCATCGATCAGGTGGCCGATGACATGGAAGCCGGCGGCAAGGTCGATCCCGCCTTCTTTACCTCGGTGTTCGATTACATCGAGCAGTTCATGGACGGCTGCCACCACGCCAAGGAAGACAAGCATCTCTTTCCAGCCTTGCGGGCGCGCAGTGCGGCGGCGGCGGCCGTGCTTGACCGTCTGCAGGCCGAACACCGCAACGGGCCGGAAGTGCTCCGCTCGCTGCGCGCCCAACTGGCCGACACGGCCGAAGGCAAGCTGGGCAACGCGGCTTTTTCAGAGGCTTTGCGCACTTACACGCAGAGCCTGAAGAACCACATTCGCACCGAGGAAAAGGATGCAATGCCGCTGGCCCGCGAGGTGCTGCAGGCGGAGGACTGGGCGGCGATCGACCAGGCTTTTCTCGATAACGAAGATCCCCTGTTCGGCGAGACTGCCGCTATCGAGTTCCGCGAACTCTTCCACCGCATTGCTGCGCTGGCCCCGGATTCGATCGGCCTTGGCGCGCAGACGGCCGGCAAGTTGCCGGAACGCAGCCAGTCCGGCATCGGTGCCGTGCTGCTCTCGGTTTCCTACCTGGAAAGTTGCTATGGGCGGATCAAGGCGCTGAAGGGTATCGATTTCGAGGTGCGCCAGGGTGAAACCGTGGCGCTGGTCGGTGCCAACGGGGCGGGCAAGACGACGCTGCTGCGCACATTGTCGGGCGTACAGCCGATGAGTGCCGGCAGCATCCGCTTTGCCGGCGAGGACATCAGCAAGTTGCGCTCCGACATGCGCATGCGTCGCGGCATTTGCCAGAGCCCCGAGGGGCGGCAGGTCTTCGGGCCGCTGAGTATCGAGGATAACCTGCGGCTTGGTGCCTATACGCAACCCAAGGGGCAGGTCGATGGAGACCTCGAAAGGGTGTTTGCAATGTTTCCCATCCTCAAGGAAAAGCGCCTGCTACCGGCCGGTACGTTGTCCGGCGGCCAGCAGCAGATGCTGGCCATCGGCCGCGCGCTGATGGGGCGGCCCAAGCTGCTGCTGCTCGACGAGCCGTCGATGGGCCTGGCACCTTTGCTCGTCCAGGAGGTCTTTAATGTAGTGAAGAGCCTCAAGGCGCAGGGCATGACCATCATCCTCGCCGAACAGAACGCCTTTGCCGCACTGGCCCTGGCCGACCGCGGCTATGTGCTGGAAACCGGGGCGATCACGCTGACCGGGACAGGGCAGGAGCTGATCAGCAACGAACAGGTGCGCGCCGCGTATCTGGGTATGTAGATTCCGTGCCCGGACCGCCCGTGACTTTGTCGACTTCGCCTCGCCGTGCGACTTGCACTGTCGTCGGCTCGTCTTCGCGTCACGGGCGGTCCGGACAAGGAATCGTTTTTATGGAGAAACCAGCATGAGCAAGCAATTCGCTTCGGTCGCCGACCTCGAAGTCAAGAAAACCACCTTCGCGCAGCTGTCGGCGCATTGCTGGGCCTATACCGCCGAGGGCGACCCCAATACCGGGGTCATCATCGGTGACGATTCGGTGCTGATCTGCGATGCGCTGGCGACGCCGGTCATGGCGCAGAAGCTGATCGCCGAGATCCGCAAGGTCACCGACAAGCCGATCAAGTACGTTGTTCTTTCTCACTACCACGCCGTCCGCGTACTGGGCGCCTCGGGCTTCAAGGCGGCCGGCATGCAGGAGATTATCGCCAGCCAGGGCACCTACGAGATGATCGTCGAGCGCGGCGAGCAGGACTGGAAATCCGAGTACGAACGCTTCCCGCGCCTGTTCGATGCATACGACTCGATTCCCGGTCTGACCTGGCCGACGCTGGTCTTCCCTAAAGAACTTACCTTATGGATGGGCGGTCTCGAAGTGCGCATCATGCACCTCGGCGCCGGCCACACCAAGGGCGACACCGTCGTCTGGGTGCCGAGCGAGAAAGTGCTGTTTTCGGGCGATCTGGTCGAGGCCGAGGCCGCCTGCTACACCGGCGACGCGCAGCTTGAAGAGTGGCCGGCGACGCTCGATGCGCTGGCCGCACTGGGCGCCGAAAAGCTGGTGCCGGGCCGTGGCCCCGCGCTCGATTCGCCGGCCCGCGTACAGGAAGGCCTCGCCTATACCCGTGATTTCGTGACCACTCTGCTGAGTTCAGCCAAGGAGGCGGTGGCCCGGGGCATGACGCTGAAGCAGGCGATGGCCCATACGCGCAAGGCAATGGACCCCAAATTCGGCCAGGTCTTCATCTACGAACACTGCCTGCCCTTCGATGTGACACGGGCGGTCGACGAGGCAAGCGGCATCAAGCACCCACGCATCTGGACGGCGGAACGCGACCAGGAAATGTGGCACGGTTTGCAGGAAAACTGATTCGTACAACACATAACGAAGGAGACAGCGATGTTGAGTACCTATCAATATCCGAAGTACGAGTATGTTCAGCCGCCCGAGCAAAAGAACGGCAAGACGCAGCGTTACCCGGTAGTGGTGGTCGGAGCCGGGCCGGTGGGCCTGGCGGCGGCCATCGAACTGGCGCAGTCCGGCGTGCCGGTAGTTTTGCTCGATGACGACGACACGGTGTCGGTCGGTTCGCGTGGCGTTTGCTACGCCAAGCGGGCGCTCGAAGTGCTCGACCGCATTGGCGTTGGCGACGCCTGTGTGGCCAAGGGGGTGAGCTGGAACGTCGGCCGCACCTTCTTCCGCGAGGAGGAAGTCTATAACTTCAACCTGCTGCCGCAGCCGGACCACAAGCGGCCGGGCATGATCAACCTGCAGCAGTATTACCTCGAAGAATACGAAGTCAAACGGGCGCAGGAATTGCCCAATCTCGACCTGCGTTTCCGCAACAAGGTCGTTTCGGTGGCGCCGCAGGGCGATGGTGCGACCCTGCAGGTCGAAACGCCGGATGGCATCTACACGCTGGAAACCGACTGGCTGGTCGTCGCCGACGGCGCGCGCAGCGGCATCCGCCGCATGATGAACCTGGAGATCGAAGGCAAGGTCTTCATGGACCGCTTCCTGATCGCCGACGTCGTGATGAAAGCGGATTTCCCCGCCGAGCGCTGGTTCTGGTTTGACCCGCCCTTCCATCCCGGGCAGTCGGTGCTGCTGCACCGCCAGGCCGACAACGTCTACCGCATCGACTTCCAGCTCGGCTGGCAGGCCGATCCGGAAGAGGAAAAGAAGCCGGAAAACGTCATCCCGCGTATCCGGGCCATGCTCGGCGACGACCGCGAATTCGAGCTGGAGTGGGTCAGTGTCTACACCTTCCAGTGCCGCCGCATGAACGATTTTCGCCATGGCCGCGTGCTGTTTGTTGGCGATGCGGCGCATCAGGTTTCGCCGTTCGGGGCGCGCGGCGCCAACTCGGGTATCCAGGATACCGACAACCTGTGCTGGAAACTCAAGCTGGTCATCGACGGCAAGGCGCCGTCCAGCCTGCTCGATACCTATTCCGACGAGCGCGGCTTTGCCGCCGATGAAAACATCCTGAACTCGACACGCTCAACCGATTTCATCACACCCAAGAGCAAGATCTCGCTGACCTTCCGCAACGCTGTTCTGACGCTCGCGCGGGAGCATGCCTTCGCCCGCGCGTTGGTCAATTCGGGGCGTCTGTCGGTGCCGACCTTCCTCACCGAGTCGGTGCTGAACACGCCGGACACGGACAGCTTCGCCGGCGACATGGTGCCCGGCGCACCGCTGGACGATGCACCGATGCGCGAGAACGGCGAAAATTTCTGGCTGCTCGACCGCGTTGCCAACCGCTTCATGGCGCTCGTCCATGTCGCCGACCCTGCTGCGGTCGACGCCGAATTCGGGCAAAAAATAGAGGCGCTGACCAAGGCGCCGATTCCGCTTGAAGTGGTGCTCGTCGCGCCGCAGGCCGGCAAGTCACCGTCAGGGTTGCGCGTCTTCGAAGATTACACCGGCCGCTACGCCGAACGCTTCGACAGCGAACCGGGCACCGTCTACCTGATTCGTCCGGATCAGCATGTCGCTGCCCGCTGGCGCAGCTTCGAGGCAGCCCGGGTCACCGCCGCATTGGCCAAAGCCACCTGCAACGCATGAACGAGGAACCGGAAATGTCCCTGATCCTGAAACCCAATTTCAACGAACCCGGCAAGCGCTATTTTCGCGCCTTCACGCCCGGCGACGACTTCTACGAAGCCCTGATCGAAACGCACCACGACCTGAATGACGAACAGAGTGCCATACTCAATGCCAAACTGGTGCTGCTGCTGGCGAACCACATTGGCGATATTTCCGTCCTGCGTGAGGCGATGAAGCTCGCCCGTCAAGGCATCAAAGGAGAAACCGCATGAAAATCCAGAGAATCCACCACGTTGCCTACCGTTGCAAGGACGCCAAGGAAACCGTTGAGTGGTACGGCAAATACCTGAACATGGGCTTCGTGCTGGCCATTGCCGAAAACGAAGTGCCGTCGACGAAGGAACCGGACCCCTACATGCACATCTTCCTTGATGCCGGCAATGGCAACGTGCTGGCCTTTTGCGAGTTGCCGACCAAGCCGCCGATGGGCCGTGACCCGAACACGCCGACGTGGACGCAGCACATCGCCTTCGAGGTCGACTCCATCGACGCCCTGCTGGAAACCAAGGCCAGGCTCGAAGCGGATGGCATCGAGGTGGTCGGGCCGACCGACCACACCATTTTCAAATCCATCTATTTCTTCGACCCGAGCGGCCATCGCCTCGAACTGGCGGCCAATACCGGCACGCCCACCATGGCGAAAATGCTCGACGAAGTGAAGTGGGAAATGCTCGACGAATGGGCAAAAACCCGCAAGGCACCCAAGCACGCGGCCTGGATGCACGATGGCAGCTACGCCGGGGAATAGGCCAGATGAAACTCGCCACACTCAAGAAGGGCGGCCGCGACGGTACGCTGGTCGTCGTCAATCGCGCCCTCACCCATTGCCGTGCCGTCCCGGCCATCGCGCGCAGCCTGCAGGCGGCGCTTGATGACTGGGAAGCTGTCGAGCCGCAATTGCGTCAGGTCTACGAAGCCCTCAACAGCGGCGCCTTCACCGATCCCGACCTCTTCGATCCAGCTGCCTGCCATTCGCCGCTGCCGCGCGCCTATCAGTGGGCCGATGGCTCGGCCTATGTGAACCACGTCGAACTGGTGCGTCGCGCCCGCGGCGCCGAGCTGCCGCCGGAATTCTGGACTGATCCGCTGATGTACCAGGGCGGTTCCGATTCCTTCGTCGGGCCGCGTGACGCCATCCAGGCCCGTTCCGAAGACTGGGGCATCGACCTTGAGGCGGAAGTGGCCGTCATCACCGGCGATGTCCGCATGGGCGCCGGCCCGGCCGAGGCTGGCAAGGCGATCCGCCTGCTGATGCTGGTCAATGACGTGTCGCTGCGCAACCTGATCCCCGGCGAACTGGCCAAGGGCTTCGGCTTCTTCCAGTCCAAGCCGGCCAGCGCCTTCAGCCCGGTGGCGATCACGCCCGACGAACTCGGCGAGGACTGGCGTGACGGTCGCGTGCACCGCCCGCTGACCGTGCATCTGAACGGCCAGCTGTTCGGCAACCCCGATGCCGGCAGCGACATGGTGTTCAATTTTCCGCAACTGGTCGCCCATGTGACCAAAACGCGCGAGATGGAAGCCGGCTCGATCATCGGTTCCGGTACCGTCTCCAACAAGCAGGGCGGCCTGCACGGATCGAGCATCGCCAACGGCGGGGTCGGCTATTGCTGCCTGGCGGAAGTGCGGATGTACGAAACGATCGAATCGGGCAAGCCGCAAACGCCGTTCCTCAAGTTTGGCGATACGGTGCGGATCGAAATGTTCGACCGCCAGGGGGCGAGCATCTTCGGCGCCATCGAGCAGCGCGTCGAAAAGTACCCGGGGTAAGGAGCCGGTGACGTCCGGGCGCCTGACGTCCCCGTCCCTCGGGCTGGGGACGCTGGTGACCACGCTGGTCGCGCTCGGGCCGCTGTCGACCGATCTCTACCTGCCTTCGCTGCCGACGCTGGCGACGGTTTTCGCGACCGACGCCGCGCGCGTGCAGATGACGCTGTCAGTCTTCCTTGCCGGTTTCGCTGTCGCCCAGCTCGCCTACGGCGGCCTCTCGGACCGCTTCGGGCGCCGCCCGCTGGTTCTCGGCGGCCTCGTCATCTATTTCCTCGCTTCGCTCGCCTGTATTTTCGCGACGACCGTCGAACAGCTCATCGGCGCCCGCTTCGCGCAGGCGGTCGGCGCTTGTGCCGGGCCGGTGCTCGGTCGTGCCATTGTCCGTGATGCCTGGGGCCCGCTCGAATCGGCGCGGGCACTGGCCTATGTCTCTGGTGCCATGGCGCTGGCACCGCTCGTCGGACCGGCCATCGGCGGCCTGCTCACGGTGGCTTTCGGCTGGCAGTCCAACTTCGTGATCCTTGCCCTGTTCTCCGGGCTGCAGTTGCTGGCGGTCTGGCGCTGGCTGGGCGAGACCAACCGGACGCCCGATCCGCAGGCGACGCGCATCGTCAACATGGCCGGCAATTTCCGCAAGCTCCTCGGCGACCGCGTTTACCTCGGCTGCCTGCTCGGGCTGGCCTTTTCGTACAGTGCGCTGTTTGCCTTCATCTCGGGATCGTCCTTCGTGCTGATCGGCCGTTTCTCGCTGTCGCCGGCTGCCTTCGGACTGTGTTTCAGCTTCGCGGTTGTCGGCTACATCACCGGCACCCAGCTCGCCAGCCATCTCGTGCGCCGTCTCGGCATCGACAGCCTGATGACCGCTGGCGGCTGGCTCGGCGCAGCGGCAGGACTGGTCATGCTCGGGTTCGAGCTGGGCGGGGTGCATACGCTGTTCGCAGTGCTGGTGCCGATGTTCTTCGTTTCCGCCTCGGTCGGTCTGGTCATGCCGATGAGCGGCGCCCGTGCGCTGGCATCCTATCCACACATGGCTGGTGCCGCATCTTCCCTGATGGGCTTCTCGCAGATGGCCATCGCCGCGCTGATCGGCGCTGTCGTCGGGCACTACGTTGCCGGGAACGCGAGCGTCCTCGCGGCGACCGTCGCTGCCTGCACCGTGCTGGTACCCTTCTGTTATATTTTTTTGGTTCCGCGCCAGGCCCGCTGAACTTCCGGAGTCGACATGCTCAAGCTCTATACCTACTTTCGCAGTTCCGCCGCCTATCGTGTGCGCATTGCGCTGAACCTGAAGGGCCTGCCCTATGAGGCAGTACCGGTGCACCTCGTGCGCGACGGCGGCGAGCAGAACCAGCCGGCTTATCGCGCGCGCAGTCCGCTCGGCACGGTGCCCGCGCTCGAAACCGGCGAACGCGTATTCACGCAGTCGCTGGCGATCATCGAGTATCTGGAGGAGATTTATCCGCAGCTGGCGCTGCTGCCGGCTAGTGCCGAGAGTCGTGCCCGCGTGCGCGCCATTGCCCAGACCATCGCTTGCGACATCCATCCGCTTGGTAACCTGCGCGTTCTTAACTACCTGACCCGTGAATTCTCCGTGACGCCGGAGAAAAAAAATGCCTGGTACCGTCACTGGGTAAACGAGGGTCTGCTGGCGGTCGAGAAACTGCTCGCCGACGACCCGCGCACGGGTACTTTCTGCCATGGCGAATCAGCGGGCATGGCCGACTGCTGCCTGGTCCCGCAGGTGTTCAACGCCCGTCGCTTCAATTGCCCGCTCGATGCAATGCCGACCATCAGGCGCATCGTCGACACCTGCGAGCAGTTACCGGCATTCCAGAAAGCGGCACCGGCCAACCAGCCGGACGCCGAATAAAACAGGAGAGACCATGACCTACGCAATTGAAGCAATGCCGCTGTGGACGCCCAACCCGGCGACGGTCGGCGCCACCCGCATGGCGCAATTGATGCAGGCGACCGGCCACGCCAGCTATGGCGAACTCTGGCAATGGTCGGTCGACCAGCCGGAAGCTTTCTGGTCGCAGATCTGGGATTTCTGCGGTGCGCTCGGTGAAAAAGGCGACAAAATCCTCGTTGACCGCAACAAGTCCGCAAGGGATACCGCCCCCGGCGCTGCCGGGGGCATAATGCCCGGTGCGCGCTGGTTCCCCGAGGCGCGCCTGAACTATGCCGAAAACCTGCTCAAGCAGCGCGACGACAGCGAAGCCCTGGTTTTCTGGGGCGAAGACAAGGTCAGGCGGCGCATGACGCGTGCCGAACTGGCCGTTGCTGTGGCACGCTTCCAGCAATTACTGATCGATGTTGGCGTCGGCGAAGGTGACCGGGTGGCCGGCTTTTTGCCCAACCTGCCGGAAACGCTGATCGCCATGCTGGCGACGACGGCGCTCGGCGCGATCTGGTCCTCGGCCTCGCCGGATTTCGGCGTGCAGGGTGTGCTCGATCGCTTCGGCCAGATCGAACCCAAAGTGCTGATCTGCGTCGATGGCTACTGGTACAACGGCAAGCCGGTCGATTGCCTGGCCAAGAATGCCGAGGTCGTCGCCCAAATGCCGTCGCTGGTGAAGACGGTCGTCGTGCCTTACCTGAGCGCCGCGCCGGAAATCGGCCAGATTGCCCATGCGCTTGTCTGGAACGAGATTGCTGCGGTCGACCCGGAAAAAGCCCCGATTTTCAGACGAGTGGCCTTCGAGCACCCGCTGTTCATCATGTTTTCCAGTGGAACGACCGGCGTTCCCAAGTGCATCGTCCATTGCCATGGCGGCGTGCTGCTGCAGCACCTCAAGGAACACCAGCTGCACAGTGACGTGCGTCCCGGCGATCGCCTGTTCTACTTCACGACCTGTGGCTGGATGATGTGGAACTGGCTGGT
>CAZGPO010000043.1:10168-13343 GCA_964527745.1 uncultured Dechloromonas sp. | reverse complement strand
GGACTGCCCATACCCATCGGACTGCCCATACCCATCGGGCCCATGAACTGGGCGCTGGATTGGGTCGAATACAGCAAGCTTGACCCGATCAGGATCGATGCAACTACCATGGTTTTCTTCATAACCGCTCCCACTTCGAGGAATAAGCCGTCGGGATCCGCAAAGCGTGCCGCCAACGAAGGTAAAAACTACTATGTTGCAACTACGGTCCAGATCGCAAGTTTTTAGTGGTTGGCATAGGCTCCTGGTAGCATCCCGCCGCCGGCTCCCGGCGGCAACAGATAGCCGCCACCTGGCAGTTGTCTTGGTTGAGCCTGCATTTGCGACGGTGCTTGCGTTGGATAACCGCTGTCCGGCCTTCCCGACGACCCATAGGGATAGGGTCCCGCCAGCGGATAACCGGCGCCTATTGCGGGGTTGGCCAGCGGATTGTAGGGTTCGCCGCTCAGAAAACCGCTGCCCCATGGCCCATTCCATGGGCTGGCCATACCGGGGGTCTGACCTGCCTGAACCTGCGCCATTATGCCGAGCAGCGCGAGCGCAATCAATTTGTGCTTGTACCATCGAATGCGTTGCATGGAATTTACCTTTAACGGAATTTCAAAAGCTGTTCAGGTTCAGATGACTATCGCAAAGACGATCAGTGACGGGTCAGTGCGCTTTGTGGCGGTTGCTGGTATTGGCCATGACTTGGAGGCGGCATCATCGAGGACTCCATCGCCTGGCTAAGTTTCTGAAACAGTTCATCAGCCATCATCGGGTTGATCTGGGCGATCACTGGCAGCAAAGAATCGACGCGATCAAGTTCTTTCTTGTCCAGCAACAAATTGGCAGCGTCGTAGTAGGCTTGTGCTGCTTCGGGCATACGACCGGTCAGGAAGTAAACGTTGCCAAGTTCGCCGCGGGCATCCGCGTTGTTGGCATTGTTGTTGATGACATCGACGTAGATGGTGACGGCGCCGTCGACATCGCCACGAGCAAAGGCTTCGCGAGCGTTGTTCAGCTTGTCGTTCATCGTATCTTTAGCGAACGGACCTGAAGGTGCGCTTGAAACTACCGATTTGACGCTATCCATGGCCTTGTCGGCGGCCGGTTTGAACCAGTCGGTGTTCTTGTAAACCAATACCAGAACGACAGCTGTGAGTGCGGCCCATACCAGCCAGTATGCAATTTTGCTTAACATGATTCTTCTCCAGACGAATGCTGTATCTCACAGCCATGAAATTTTCCATGAGCCGGTTCAGGGCCGACTCTCTGGGATTCGTTAAAAACAAGCGACGCGCAGAGCGAGTTTCTCGCCCTCCGGTCGCCTGCGATTACCACCAGCCACGACGCCAAGGTCCCCAGCCGTTATTCCAGCCGTTGTTACCCCAGCCATTGTTGTTCCAGCCGTTGTTACCCCAGCCATTGCCGTTGCCCCAGCCGTTGCCGTTGAAAAATTCATCGGTCCAGCCGTCTACGTCGGTATCCATGTTGAAACCGAAATGGCCGCGTCCGTTACCACGACCAGTGCCGCGACCATAGCCATAGCCATTGCCACGACCATAGCCGGAACCATAACCATCGTTCCATCCCCTGCCACCCCAATTATTGTAGCCGGGACCACCCCAGCCACCGGGACCACCCCAGTTGTTATAGCCAGGACCACCCCAGCCACCGGGACCACCCCATTGGGCGGAAGCAAGATTCGGAAGAGCCAGGGCGGCAGCGACGGCTGATGCCATGAGCAAACGTTTGGTGATCGAACTCATATCAAAACTCCTCTCTAATGTAAGAATTAGGATAATGCTTGATTACGAATGACACCCCTCTTGTCGGGAGCTGGTGAAACGTCGATGGCTCTCCGGCCGCAGTGGAAGATTTCCTCCAACAAAAATCTGCGGCCGGGATTTACGGGTTGCTTTGCTTGTTGCTTACCAGCCCCAACCGCGGTTGCCGCCATCCCAGCGATTATCGCCATAGCCTCTACCGCTGCCATAGCCGTCATAACGGTTGTCGCCATAGCCTCTGAAGTCGCTGTCCATGTCGCCGCCCATGTTGAAGCCGAAGTTGCCGCGACCGGAACCCGAGCCACGGCCAGAACCACGTCCGGAACCATAACCGCGACCGTAGCCGTCATAGCGTCCATCTCCGTAACCAGAGCCGTAGCCATCATCCCAACCCCGGCCACCATAATAGCCAGGACCGGGCCCATAACCATAGCCTGGTCCCGGGCCATAACCCGGGCCGGGGCCGCCCTGATAACCGCGAGGAGCCTGGTTGGTGTTCGCGTTGCCACGTGGGGCTTGTTGCTGGTTCTGATTTGCGTTAGGCGACATGTACGGTCCCGGCGGGGGGGCTGATTGAGCTGATGCCAAGCCTGCAGCGCCAAGGCCCAGTGCTGCCGTCAAAGTAATTGCACTAAGTTTGAAAGGGATACGCATTTCGATGCTCCTCCAATGAGAGTGGATAAAACAGGGTACTGCTGTAAAACAGCTGCCGTAGCTCATTTCTTTGCTGAGATTTCAGCGTTTCAACGAACCATTGCGGCTGAATGATGAATTGTTTCAAATGCCAGTTACCAGAGCGGCGGGGGCGGGCCGCTGTCGCCAGCGCGGCGCCGCCACCAGTCCCAACTCTGGGCGTTGGTCCACGATGACATCGGTGTACTCCAGGGGACATACATGCCGCGTGTGCGCAATCCCCATACATAAAATGGATCACTCGCCGCGTTGATCTGTCCATAACTCCAGCGTACTTGCCGCGCATCCGGAATGCCATTGCCGCCGGATGGCAACATCGGTATCGCCGAATTGCCGTAAGGATGCGCCATCGCATAGCCGGGTGGGGGCATGCCACCGCCATTGCCATAGTTAAATGCCGGGCGCCGCGCACCACGCTCGGAAAGCTCCGGGTAGGTCGCTGCGACTGCTACGGTGGACATGAGTAGCAGGGCGGAAAACATGCTTGCCAATCTTCTCGTTTTCACGACTGTCTCCAATTACGTTTCGTCCGAATCGTCATCCATCACCTTGATACGGATGCCGCGCAATTTCCTCTTGCGTGACGACATCGGTGTCCTGGCTGGCGTGGCTGTGACTGCGGGTGTGGTAGTTGCAACGGGAGCCCGGGACTTTGGTGCTGATTTTGTCTTGGCGGCCGCCGGCCTTGCCTTGGCCTTTGTTGGTGCCTGTCG
>CAZGPO010000043.1:0-10158 GCA_964527745.1 uncultured Dechloromonas sp. | reverse complement strand
GGTTTGGCGGCAGCAGGCTGAACCACGCGCGGCGTCTCCTTGGTCTCGGTGGGAGGGGCAGATGCAGTAACGGGTGCCGGTTCTTCCGAGATTTCGACCTTGATCTCCTCTACGGGGGGAGTATCTGTCGCAGTCGCTTCAAGAGCGGTTTGCAGTGTTGAGCGCTTTTCGAGGCGCGGCGGTCGCGTGCCAACCGTAGCGGGCATTTCGCTAACAGGAGGGGGCGTAACTTCACGTTTCTGCAAACGCGGGGGACGGCCTGACGCCGTTGTCGCTTCCGTTGTCGCGGCAGATGCCGGTGTTTCCGCATCGCTTCGCTTTTCCAATCGGGGCGGGCGACTACCGGCAATCGATGGTGTAGCCTGCACCGCAGGTGTTTCCTCGGCCACTTCGCTAGGCTTAGTCAGGCGCGGTGGACGACCGCCCGTTGCAGCGGGAGAATTTTCTGCAACAGGCGCCAGTGCTTCCGCTTCCGTCCTCTTGGCTAGACGCGGCGGACGACCACTTGCAACCGGTGGCGAGGTTTGGGCTGCGGCGGATGCTTCAGATTGAGGCTCGCTCGGTTTGGAAAGGCGCGGTGGCCGACCGCCCGAGGGGGCGGCGACGGTTTCGCCAGAAGCAGGCGCGCCACTGGATGGGGTGCCACCCGATGGATCGTTGTTCGGCGGTACGCCGTTCGGCCGACATCCACTGTCGGGGTCATTGCAGTTGAACGACTTGTGCGCCGAGAAACAACCGAGCGGAATGACGACCAGGGTCAGGAATGTCGCGACGATGGAGCCGAAGAGCAGGGAAACAGCCATGCCCTGGAAGATTGGATCGGTGAGCAATACGGTCGAGCCGATTACCAGCGCCAGCGCCGTGATCACGATCGGGCGCATGCGAACTTCCGCCGCCAATACCACAGCGTCGCGCACCGACATGCCTTCTTCCACTTTGGTTTTGGCAAAATCGACTAGCAGGATTGAGTTGCGAACGATGATGCCGGCCAGCGCGATGAAGCCGATCATTGATGTCGCCGTGAAGTCAGCGCCAAGCATCCAGTGTCCTGGGACGATACCGATCAGCGTCAGCGGAATTGGCGCCATTACCACGAGCGGCAAAAGGAAGTTGCGGAACTCGGCGACGACCAGCATGTAGATCAATACCAGTGCAACACCGAACGCCAACCCCATGTCGCGGAAGGTAACATAGGTCACTTCCCATTCGCCGTCCCATTTGAATCCGAAGGCATCGGGATCCTTGGGTTTGCCGAAATAGCTGCCGCTCACCGTCGAACCATCGGGCGCCCGATAGGAAGCCAGCTTCGTGTCGACATTGATCATGCCGTAGAGCGGTGCTCCAAGCGGGCCGATGACGTCGGCGGTGACATATTCGACCGGTCGCAGATCCTTGTGCCAGATCGTCGGGCTGACCTGACGCTTTGTGAAACGCCCGAGTTCCCCGAGCGGGATGGTTACGCCGGATGCCGTGCGTACCGGCATCGCGAGCAAGTTGCCAAAATTTGCCCGCACCGCGAGTGGTAATTGCAAAATGATCGTGGTCTGCTCGAGTTCGTGCACCAGTTTGATCGGTCCGACCTCGAAACCGCCCATGGCCATCGTTACTTCGCGATTGATGTCCTCGACGCTGATACCGTGCATCGCGGCATGCATGCGGTCCACTTCAAAGGCAATCTCGGTGTGGGGGCGAATCATGAAGGTGTTGATGTCAGCCAGATCGGGCGTCTCCTGCATGATGCCCATAAGGTCGCCGGCAAATTTGCGGCGCGCTTCGGCAGTGGGGCCATAGACTTCGGCGACCATCGACGCCAACACCGGCGGCCCCGGCGGCGCTTCGGCTATGGTCAGGCGAGCTCCCGAAGCACGCGCAATCGGCGTCAACATCTCGCGTACCTGCATGGCGACTTCGTGACTAGAGCGCTTCCGATCATGCTTGGGCAGTAACTGAACTGCGATATCCGCCTGCCAGGGTTGCGAGCGCAGGAAATAATGGCGTACGAGACCGTTGAAATTGAATGGTGATGCGGTACCGACGTAGGTTTGATAGGAGATGATTTCCGGAATCGTGTTGAGGCTTGCCGAAAAACGCTGCGCCAGGTTGGAGGTGACGAACAGGTCGGTTCCCTCGGGCATGTCGATGACGATGTTCAGTTCCGACTTGTTGTCCATCGGCAACATCTTGAAGGCGACGGCCTTGAAGTAGAACATCGATACCGCAGCCAGCATCATGAAGATGATGCTGAACAGGGTCAGCATGCCGAGCAGACGATTGCTCATGATCGGCGTGATCAACTTGCGGTAGGTTTTTCCGATCCTCTGGCTTTGCTCATGCTCTCGTTTGGCAGCCTGATCCAGTTGACTCATGCTTGGCTTGATACGCGTTGACAGCCAGGGCACGAAAATGAACGCCGCGAACAGCGAGAACATCATGGCTGCCGATGCCAATACCGGGATCGGCATCATGAATGGCCCCATCATGTCGCTGACGAAGGCCATCGGCAAAAGGGCGGCGACCACGGTGAAGGTGGCGAGAACGGTCGGGTTACCGACTTCGTCGACCGCCTTGATGGTCAATTCGACATCGGTCGATTTTTTCTCAAGCCAGCGCCGATAGATGTTTTCTACGACCACGATGGCGTCGTCCACGAGAATTCCGATGGCGAACACAAGGGCGAACATGCTTACCCGGTTGATCGTGAAGCCGAGCAGATAAGCGACCGCCAGGGTCATCAATAGCACCACCGGAATGGTGATGGCGACGATGACCGCAGTTTGCTTGCCCATGCTGAGCATCATCAGCAGCGTCACGATGACTGTGACGATGAACAGTTTGAAGATCAGGCCGGATACTTTTTCATCGGCGGTGGCGCCATAATCGCGCGTGACATCAACCTGAATGCTGTCCGGAATCAAGGTTCCCTTGAGCGACTGGACTTCGTTCAAAATGCTGCGCGCCACCTCGACCCCGTTGGTGCCGCGCTTTTTGGCGATGGCGATGGTGACGGCAGGATGATTGGAGAACCTTCCGTCATCGAGACGCCGGCTCTGCGTGACGATTGATTTCGACTCGCTTTCGCCCTGGCTGATGACTGCCAGGTCGCGTAACATAACCGGGCGATTGTTGCTTACCGTGATGAGCAGATTGCCCACCTGGCGGGCGTCATGCAGGAATTCGCCGGAGTAGACGGTGAACGAGCGGTTACCCTCGATCATGTCGCCGGCCTGTGTGCGCTGATTGGCCGCGCCGACTGCTCGTGCAACTTGCGACAGGGTCACGCCGTAGGCCGTCAGCCGACTCGGATCGACTTCGATTCGCACTTGCTCCGGACTGCCGCCGGTAATGAAGCTTTGCCCTGTGTTGGGCAAGGACTTCAGTTTTTGTTGCACGTCCAGCGCCATCTTGCGCAGGGTGACGATGTCGTCGACTTTCGACGAAAGCGTCAGGGTGACGATCGGGACATCGTCGATGCCTTTCGGCTTGGCCAAGGGTTGGGTGACCCCCTTGGGAATTGCGTCCAAGTGCGAGTACATCTTGTCGTAGAGCTTGACCAGCGAAGGCTCCATCTGCTGTCCGACATCGAAGCGCACCGTTACCATCGAGCGTCCGTCCTGCGACATCGAATAAACGTGCTTGACACCGCTGATTTCGCTCATCAGGCGTTCGAGGGGTTCGGACACCAGGTTTTTCACCTGCTCGGCGGAAGCACCCGGATAGCCGACAAAGATGTCGACCATCGGCACGGAAATCTGGGGGTCTTCCTCGCGCGGGGTAATGATCATTCCCATCACGCCAATCAGGAAGCTTGCAATCAACAACAGCGGCGTCAGCGGCGAATCGATGAATTTGCGCGCCAAGCCACCGGCAAAGCCGTCCTTGTGCGGCGCTGCGGAGTTCTCTTCCAGCCCCGGTGTCGTGTCCTGTTTGTTGTTCTCGACCATCCCGTCTTCCTTCATGTCCACTCAGTCAGGCCGTTAGTATGGTTGTGTACCGAAAGCCGGGTCACCAGAGCGCATGTTCGATGTCGGCACGGTCACGACTTTTTCACCAACCTTGAGGCCGGACAGGACGACTGCGCGATCTCCCTGTTTTTCGCCGAGTCGTATGACCCTGAGTTCAAGCCTGCCATCACGCCCGGCAACGAATACCGAAGGCAGGCTGCCACGATAGACGATGGCCGAGGCTGGAACGACCGGCAACTCGACTTTCTGGCCATCCATTGGCGGCTCCGGCAGCACAGCCGAGGCAAACATGCCCGGCGCCACCGGCGCATCGGGCGGCAGTAGGATTTTCAGTGTTACCGTATGCTGTTCCTTGTTGGCCGCCGGATAGATCTGGTCGACCAGGCCATCCAGATGCGTGATGCCATCGACAGTAACCGGTATGACCATCCCGGAGCGCAATTCGGATACCAGTCGGGCCGGCGTCTCGATCTTGAGCAGCAGGCGGTCAGTCTGGGCGATATCCATCAGCGCCTGTCCGGGCTGAACTACATCCCCGACGTTGACGTGCTTGGTCAGGATCACGGCCGGGAACGGTGCGATACTACGATGGTCGCGCATCAGGGATTCGATGGTATCGATCTTGGCTTGCGAGGCGACCACTGTTGCCTGCTGCCTTTCATACTCGCTGCGCGCCTGGCTGCGGTTGGCGAAAGAGTGCTGCTGGTCCGACTGCGACTGTATTGGCGGGCCGCCCATGAATGGCATCACGCCGCGCATCGCATTGTAGAACGGCACGGTCGAACGATCGTAGGCTTCATACGCCGGACCACCCATGGGTGATGTCGCCGGGCCATAGAGCTTGTTATAGAGTTGTACCTGGGCGTTTTGAATCCCCGACATTTCGCTTGACAGGCTCGCCCACGCTGCCTGGTAATCGGAAATCAGGCGCTCCTCGTCGAGTCCGACGACGATCTGGCCGGCCATTACCGAAACGCCTTCGCGACCAACGATGTAGGCGACCCGGCCACCGGTCTGGGCGGTGAGGTGAATTACCTGTAATGGCTCGACATAGCCGCCTAGCGGCGTACGGGTGATGAGTCGCTGCTGTGTGACTTCGGTAAGTCCCGATGACGTCGTTTCGCGATCGTACGGGGCGATCGAGGCAACCGGGTTGGGCTTTGGTTTGGTTTCGTTGCCATTCTTGCCCCACGTCCATCCGAGCAAGCCAACCACAACCAATAATCCCGCCACCATGGCCAAGCTTTTCCGCGTCATCGAGACTTTCCCCCTAATAGTCAAAAGGCATTCGCCATGATCGATTATCTTTCTAGGCGAATCCTATCAGATCACTCAGGTGCGGGGCACCGATCCCATCACGCCGAAGCTCTTGATGAACGGCCCGGCCATTGCAGGGTTTTTGACCATGGCGCTGTAATCGCCAACCTTGAACTTGAGTTTGCCCGAGGTATAGGCGATTCCCAGGCTGAGCATGCCGAGCGGCTTGACGCACCATTTTTCCCAGTTGTCCTGTGTGGCGCGCAGATCCCAGTTCATCGTCTCGCCGCCATAAGCGGCAGCCTTGGTTACATAGCCATTTTCGACGACCAGGACACCACGCGGTTTGTCCTCCCCCTCGAAACCATAGCCGATAATCGAATTGAAGGCGATTTTGGCAAGAGCGTCCCCCAGTTCGGGCTCGTCATTCCAGGCGTTGCCAAAATCGACCATCCAGTCCTCAGAAAATAGAGCGGCCATTTGAAATCTCCTTTGAAAATAATTGTGCAGTTTGTCAGTGAACCAGGCCTTGTTCGAAACGGCTATGCAACCCGCCCGACATAAGCCACCAATAGCTTAAAAGCAAATCATGTGCCATGGCTATCTTGTTGATTTATTGGTGCTGCATTCAATCCTATACTGTTGCATGATGTTGCACAATAAGTCTTTGAATGCTCGTAACTATTAATAAAATCTCTGTATTTTCAATATTTTTCAATTGGTTGTATTTGATATTTAATCTGCAACATCATGTTGCAACGGGGGCGGGCGATGCAAACAAAAGTGCCTGGTGAGTTGTTGGAGTCGGTGGTTGACCTGATTGAGGATGGGGTCATCATTTCACTTCCGGACGGGAGCGTGGCCTATTACAACAAGGTTATCCCCGACATGTTCGGCTTGCCGAAGGACTTTCAGCCCAGAACCTTGAGCGACTTCGGCGAGATCAACTGGAACCGGCGGATGAATCGCGCCGCTTTCGACGCAGGTAGCCAGTACGGGATCGCGGCGGCGAGTGACCGGGCGATGCGTTTTGAAGAAAAGGTGACTTCCGGAGCGACAGTACGCTTTCTCGAGATTACCGTCCGCCGTATGTTTCCCGGCAGCCGCAAGAGCGAGGTGCGGATCATCGTGGTACGCGATGTCAGTCCGCGCCGGCGGCTTGAGGCGACTCTGCAGACACCGGGTATCTGCGGCCTGAAGACCAGCAGCCCGGAAATGATGCGCCTGTTCGAGCGGGCTCGGCAGATTGCTGCTTCCGATGCATCGGTGCTCCTGCAGGGCGAGTCAGGGACAGGAAAAAGCTGCATCGCCCGCCTGATCCATCAGGAGAGTTGGCGCTCGGGTCAACCCTTTGTCGAGGTCAACTGTGCCGCCATACCTGAGAGCCTGATGGAGTCGGAGTTTTTCGGGCACGCCAAGGGCGCCTTTACCGGTGCGGTCGACCGTACACGCGGCAAGTTTCTGGCGGCCAATCACGGAACCCTGTTTCTCGACGAAATCGGCGAGATTCCGATCCACCTGCAGGCGAAGTTACTGCACGCCATCGAGGAGCGCCGCTTCCACATGGTTGGTTCGAGCGAAACCATCGCCGTCGACACGCGCTTTATCAGTGCTTCCAACATCAATCTGCGCGATGCCGTCGATCATGGCCGTTTCCGCGGCGACCTCTATTATCGCGTCGCCGTGATTCCGTTGTTGATTCCACCGTTGCGTGACCGGGTCGGCGATATTCCGGTGTTGATCCAGCACTTTCTCGACGATTTGGTAGCGCGTGGCCAGAAGGCCGAGGTCAAGTTCAGCAAGGGGGCGTGGCAGGCTCTGATGAATTACCCGTGGCCGGGCAATATCCGCGAGTTGTCGAACGCGGTCGAGCATAGCGTTATCTGTGCCGATAATGGGGTGGTTGAGGTCGACAGCCTGCCGCAGGACATTCTTTTCTACAGCCACGAAGTGCCTGAGCGGCCTGCTCTGAATCAGTCGGTCACTGAGGACGAAGAGGATACTGGCGAGGCGACGGCCCGCGACCCCATGCGGGCCGAACTGCTGGCTGCGCTCAAGAAGGCGCGCGGTAGCAAGGCGATCGCCGCCCAACTGCTTGGCATCGACCGGACGACGCTATGGCGCAGGATGCAGCGGGTTGGCCTTGGCGGGTAAGCGGCGCAAATTTCCTTTTTTGATTCATGCACTTGAATTTTTCCGGAACATGGCGCTAAGGTGCGTGCCATGATTAAATAGGGATGCCGATGCCGGTTATTTCTGGCAAGCTTTCGCGCAAAATCGTTGGAATGCTGGTCATTTTTTTTCTCGTGGCCCTGTCGGCGATCGCCATGACGCTTTACCTTTCCTGGCAACTGGAAGGGGTGGCGGCGGCGATCAACGACGCCGGTAGCCAGCGCATGCGCACCTACCGCATGGCGCACCTGATGTCGCGCGGACTTGCCGATCACTCTGACGCCGCCAAATTTGCCACGAGCCTCAAGGAAGAACTCGAACATTTTGACCAGGTGCTGCTTGATCTGCGTCAGGGGGATCCGGTGCGGCCACTGGCGCCGCCGCGTGACAGCGAAGTCGAGAAGCAACTGCTGACGGTCGAGGAGGCCTGGCGCGATCAGGTGCGCCCGATGGTCGCCGGGTTCCTGGGCGCGGCACCAGGTCAACGGGTAGCTGTACTTGAGCGTTTCGACCGGGAGTTGGAAAGTTTTGTCGTCGATATCAACGACCTGGTGCTGGCCATGGAGCACAGCTATGCCGAGAGCACCAATTTACTGCGTTCCGTGCAGGCAGCGCTGGTCCTGCTAGCGGCACTGGGCACGGTAATCCTGATCTACTTTTTCATGTTGCTGGTGATCCGGCCGGTCAACGAGTTGCATGCCGGCATCCGGCGCATGGGCAGCAACGATCTCGGGGTGCGTGTCCCGGTCAAGCGCGATGACGAGTTTGGCGGGCTGGCCAAGGGTTTCAACCAGATGGCGGAGCATTTGCAGGTCGCCTACGCCACACTGGAGGAGCGGGTCGAGGCGGAAACCCGCAGTCTCGGCGAGCGCAATCAGGAGTTGGGAATCCTCTACGAGATAACTGCCTTCCTCGGTGAGGCGGCGCCGCTCGAGGTGCTCTGTCAGGGCTTTCTCGGCCGTATCCGGGCGGCGCTGGGGGCGGATGCCGGTGCCATCCGTCTCTATGCGGCCGATACCGAGCGACTGTATCTGATGACCCACGAAGGCTTATCCGCAGAGTTCATCGCCGCCGAGTCGGAAATGCATTGCGGTGATTGCCTGTGCGGCGACGTCATCGATACCGGTATGCCGATTTCGTTCGATACGGTCAACCCGCCACCAGGCATGAAATTGCGGACCTGCATCCGCGAGGGTTTCGCCACGGCAACTGCCTTTAATGTCCGCTACGACAGGCAGCAAGTCGGTGTTTTCAACCTTTATTTCCGACAACCCCACCGGGTTTCGGAGCAGGAAGTCAATTTGCTGGAAACGCTGGGGCAACACCTCGGCGTCGCGATTGAGAATCAGCGTCTGCGTTCGCGCGAAAAGGAACTGGCGGTATCGGAAGAGCGTAATCTTCTGGCCCAGGATCTGCATGACTCGATCGCCCAGGGCCTCGCCTTTCTCAATATCCAGGTCCAACTACTTCAGGACTCCCTGCGCAAAGGGCGCAGCGACGAGGCGATGCAGACCGCCGGACAGCTGCGTGAGGGCGTGCAGGACAGCTATGACCATGTGCGTGAACTGCTGGTTCATTTCCGTGCCCGGGTGCACCAGTCCGACCTTGATTCGGCTATTGTTGCGGCTCTCGAAAAGTTCGAGGAGCAGACCGGTATCGCCACCGATTTCGAGCGCCATGGCAACGGGCCGCCGCTCGATCCGACCGACGAGATTCAGATCATGCACATCGTTCAGGAAGCATTGTCCAATATTCGTAAGCATGCGCAAGCCAGCCGGGTCGGGGTGACCGTTCAGCGCTCGCGCGAAAAACTTGAGGTCCGTGTAGTTGACGATGGGGCTGGGTTCGATCCGGTCAATGAACCCAAGGTGCATTCCGATCGTCATGTCGGACTGCAGATCATGCGCGAGCGGGCGCAGCGCGTCGGCGGTGAATGCCGAATAACGTCGGAACCGGGCAAGGGGGCGCTGGTATGCCTTGTCCTGCCGAGAAAACAAGCAAAGGTAATGTCAGATGGTTGAGAAAATCCGTGTCTTGCTGGTCGATGACCATGTCCTGTTCCGTAGCGGCGTCAAGTCGCTGTTGCAACGCCACAATGAATTCGAGGTTCTCGACGAGGCGAACGACGGGCTCGAAGGCATCAAACGCGCCCGTTCGCTGAAACCTGATGTGGTACTGCTTGATCTGCACATGCCCGGAATCAGCGGGCTTGAGGCAGTCAAGGTCATGGTTGAGGAAATGCCCGGCGTGCGGGTACTGATGCTGACGGTTTCCGAGGATGCACAGGACCTGATGGAAGCCCTGCGCGCCGGAGCCAGCGGCTATCTGCTCAAGAATATCGAGATGGATGCGCTACTTGACGCCATCCGCCGGGCGGCACAGGGCGATTCGGTAGTCTCTCCGCAGATGACGGCGAAGCTGATACAGGGCGTGCGCGAACAACCGAAGGCGACCCAGATGGGTGCCGATCGCGACAAGTTTTCACCTCGCGAACGCGACATCCTGACTTGTCTCGCGCACGGCCAAAGCAATAAGGAAATTGCCCGTGACCTCGACCTTGCCGAAAGCACGGTCAAGATCCACGTGCAGAATATTTTCAAGAAGCTGAATATGACCAGCCGCGTTCAGGTTGCGCTATACGCGGCGGACCATGGCTTCGGTCCCCAGGCGCGGGGGGTCTAGAATCTCCGTTCACCCAGGCAACGGATGGGTCCGCTGCAGATGCTGGTAGGTTTTGGCAAGATCACTGACGTGTTCGAACTCGCCA
>CAZGPO010000042.1:0-13375 GCA_964527745.1 uncultured Dechloromonas sp. | reverse complement strand
GACACCATCCTGCTCGAGGCCTGGCGGATCGGCGTACTGTTCTCGCTGTCGCGCGCCTATTTCATGGTCGACATGGAAGTGCCGTCGGGCTACGTGCAGTTCCTGCGCTCGATCCTGCCCAACAAGCCGCGCTCCGAGCTGTACATCATGCTCGGCCTCGGCAAGCAGGGCAAAACCATGTTCTTTCGCGATTTCCTGTATCACCTGCGCCATTCGGAAGACAAGTTCATCATGGCTCCCGGTATCCGCGGGCTGGTCATGCTGGTATTCACGCTGCCTTCATATCCTTATGTGTTCAAGATCATCAAGGACGTCTTCGGTGCTTCGAAGGAGATGGACCGGGCGACAGTCAAGCGCAAATTCATGATGGTCAAGCAGGTCGACCGTGTCGGCCGGATGGCCGACACGATCGAGTTCTCGAACGCCGCCTTTCCGCTCAAGCGCTTCGACCAGGAGGTCCTCGACGAACTGCGCGAACTGGCTCCATCGTGCTACGAAATCAAGGACGACATGCTGATAATCAAGCACATCTATGTCGAACGCCGGATGGAGCCGCTGAACATCTATCTCGAGCGGATGGAGCGGACCAACGACGTTGACGGGCTGGAACACGCGATTCGCGAATACGGCAGCGCGATTCGCGAAATGGCGCAGGCCAACATCTTCCCCGGTGACATGTTGTGGAAAAACTTCGGCATCACCCGTTTCGGCCGCGTGGTGTTTTATGACTACGACGAAATCGAATACATGACGGATTGCAATTTCCGCAACATTCCACCGGCCCCCGATTACGAAACCGAAATGTCAGGCGAAGTCTGGTATCCGGTCGCCAAGAACGATGTCTTTCCCGAAGAGTTCGGCACCTTCCTGCTCGCCTCTCCGATCTTGCGAAAAACCTTTTATAAGTACCATCGCGACCTGCTGAGCGCCACATTCTGGCAGGAAGCCCAGCAAAAACTCCGCGACGGCCACGTCGAAGATTTTTTCCCCTACCCCGAGGAGCTTCGCTTCAGTAATCGTCCGTCAACCTCCGGGTCATCTGCACCAGGCTGACAAGCAATATCAAAAACCACTAAAATACACATGTTAACAATGGAGACAACAGCATGCAGTTGTGCATAGCAGTCGTTCGAGAGCGCGCAGGCGGTGAGCGTCGGGTTGCCCTGGTCCCGGAAACTGCAAAGAAATTTGCCGCCCTCGGTGCCAGTCTGCGCATGGAGCAAGGCGCCGCGCTTCAGAGTCATTTTCTCGACCAGGATTTCCCAGAGGTGACCGTGGTCACCGGCATCGACGAAACCTATAGCGATGCCAGGCTGATCCTGCGCGTGGCCCCGCCTTCACCCGAGGAAATCGCTGCCATGCCCGAAGACAGCGTGCTGATCGGCCTGCTCAGGCCGTTCGAGGACAAGGAACGCCTTGCTGTGCTGAATGCCCGCAAGATCACCGCATTCTCGCTCGAACTGCTGCCCCGCATCTCGCGCGCCCAGAGCATGGACGCGCTCTCGTCACAGGCTTCGTGCACCGGTTACCAGTGCGGACTGATTGCCGCCTCCCACTGCACCAAATTCTTCCCGATGCTGACCACCGCCGCCGGCACCATCCGCCCGGCGCGTGTGCTGGTGATCGGCGCCGGTGTCGCCGGTCTGCAGGCGATTGCCACCTGCAAACGATTGGGTGCCATGGTCGAAGCCTACGACGTGCGCTCGGCGGCACGCGAGCAGATCGAGTCGCTCGGTGCCAAGTTCGTCGATACCGGCGTTTCGGCCGACGGTGCCGGCGGCTACGCACGCGAACTGACCGCCGAGGAAAAGGCCGTCCAGGCCGAAAAGCTGACCAAGGCAATCGCCGCATCCGACGTCGTGATCACCACCGCCGCCGTACCCGGCAAGAAGGCTCCGGTAATCGTTACGGTCGACATGGTAAAACGCATGAAATATGGTGCCATCATCGTCGACATGGCCGCCGAATCGGGTGGCAACTGCGCACTCACCCAACCCGGGGAACATGTCGTCGCCAATGACGTGAATATCCACGGCCCAATCAATCTGGCATCGCGCATGCCGACCCACGCCTCCGAGCTTTTCGCCAAGAACATCTACAACTTCATTTCGCCATGGATCAAGAATGGCGAACTCGATATCGACTGGACCGACGAAGTCGTTGCCGGCACCCTGCTGTGCAAGGATGGCGAAACAGTCAACGCGACAGTCAAACAAATCATGGGAGACGCCTGATGGACGGCATGCTCGCGCTCTACATCTTCATGCTCGCAGCGTTCACCGGCTACGAGATCATCGCCAAGGTGCCGGTCATCCTGCACACGCCGCTGATGTCCGGTTCCAACTTCATTCACGGCGTGGTCGTCGTCGGCGCCATGGTCGCCCTCGGTTCGGCCGATACGCTGCTTGAACAAGCCATCGGTTTCTTCGCTGTCGCGCTCGGTGCGGCCAATGCCGCCGGCGGCTACGTGGTGACCGAACGCATGCTCGCCATGTTCAAGAAGAAGGAGGGCGCATAATGGTTTTGCCTCTCTACGTTCAAGGCGCCTGGTTTATCGGCGCACTGCTCTTCATCTTCGGCCTCAAGGGCATGAGTTCGCCGGTCAGTGCCCGCGAAGGCATCGTCTGGGCCGGTTACGGCATGGTGCTGGCAATCGCCGGGACCTTGCTGATTCCGGATCTGAAAAATATCGGCCTGATCTTCGCGGCGCTCGGTGTCGGTGGCGCGGCAGCCTGGATTTCCGGCAAGAAAGTTCAGATGACCGACATGCCGCAGATGGTCGCCATCTATAACGGCATGGGTGGCGGCGCGGCGGCGGCGATTGCCGCGATCGAATTCGCCCGCGGCGAAGCGCACAGCCCGGTCACGCTAACCCTTGGCGCGCTCGGTGCGCTGATCGGCTCGGTCTCGTTCTCCGGTTCCTGCATCGCCTTCGCCAAGTTGCAGGGTTTGCTCGACAAACCTTACCGTTTGCCGGCGCAGAATGCGGTCAACGTGGTGCTGGCGGTAATCGCCGTGATGCTCGGCGCGATCATGGTGATCATGGCACCGGCCCATCCGGCGCTGATCCTGCTCTTCTTCGCCGTCGCCCTCGTGCTTGGGGTCATCGTCACGCTACCGATCGGCGGCGCCGACATGCCGGTAGTGATTTCGCTGTTCAACGCCTTCACCGGCCTCGCGGTCGGTTTCGAGGGTTACGTGCAGGGCAACCCGGCGCTGATCATTGCCGGCATCGTCGTCGGCGCCGCCGGCACACTACTCACGCAACTGATGGCCAAGGCGATGAACCGCCCGATCTCCAACATCCTCTTTACACCGATGGTGGCAAGCGGCCCCGGCGAAGCGATCAGCGGTTCGATGAAGGAACTCTCCGCTCTCGACGCGGCGGCGATGATGCGCTACGCAAGCAAGGTCATCATCGTTCCCGGCTACGGCATGGCCGTGGCACACGCCCAGCACAAGGTCTGGGAAATGGCCGCGATCCTCGAAGAGGCCGGGGTCGAGGTGAAGTTCGCCATTCACCCGGTCGCCGGGCGCATGCCGGGCCACATGAACGTCCTGCTGGCCGAGGCCGGCGTGCCCTACGACAAGATCTTCGACCTCGAGGAAATCAACGGCGAATTCGCCCAGGCCGATGTCGCACTGATCATCGGCGCCAACGACGTCGTCAATCCGAGCGCGCGCACCGACAAGAGCAGCCCGATCTACGGCATGCCGATTCTCAACGCCGACCAGGCGCATAACGTGATCGTCATCAAACGTGGCAAGGGCACCGGCTATTCGGGCGTCGAGAACGCCTTGTTCTATACCGACAACTGCCGCATGCTCTATGGCAGCGCGCAACCGATGGCCGGCGAAATCATCCTGCAACTCAAGGCCATGGGCTGACCGCAGCCAATCCGGCCCAGCTTTACCAACCTCCCGCCGGGTATGCATACGCCTGGCGGTGATCACTCAAGCTCAAAGGAGACTCGCATGTCCAATACCGTAACCCTCGGTGGCAACCCGATCGAAGTCGGCGGCAAATTCCCCGCCAAGGGCGACCAGGCCCCGGCCTTCTCGCTGGTCGGCAAGGATCTGGCCGATGTCACGCTGGCCAGCCTGGCCGGCAAGCGCAAGATTCTGAACATCTTCCCGAGCCTCGACACACCGACCTGCGCGACTTCGGTGCGCAAGTTCAACGAGCACGCCAGCGCTGCTGCAAACACCGTCATCCTCTGCATTTCCGCCGATCTGCCGTTCGCCCAGGGCCGCTTCTGTGGCGCCGAAGGTCTGGACAAGGTGCAGACTCTGTCGACCATGCGCGGCAGCGAATTCATGGAAGCCTACGGCGTCGCCATCAAGACGGGCCCGCTGGCCGGCGTGACGGCGCGTGCCGTGGTCGTTCTCGATGAAAACGACCGCGTCCTGCATAGCGAGCTGGTCGGCGAAATCGTCAACGAGCCCGACTACACCGCAGCCCTCGCCGCCCTCGGCAAATAAGCGATTTACCCCGCTTTTCGCCGTCGACCGTAACGCAATGCTGCCGAAGCTTTGGTATCTCTACCTGATCGAATGCGTTGACGGCAGCATCTACACCGGCATCACGGTCGATGTCGACGCGCGCTACACGGCCCACCTGAACGGTGCCGGCGCGCGCTATACGCGTTCGCACCCGCCAGCCCGGCTGCTCGGGTGCGAAACGCACGCCGACCGCTCGGCAGCGGCGAAAGCCGAGTATCGGATCAAGCAGCTGTCACCCGCCGAAAAACGGCGATTCGCCGCCAGCCTGACGCGCTGAAAAATTTTCCGGCGGAACCGATGGCGTGCCGACGACTCTGACGTCGGTTGCAACACCGAGCTTGGCAATGTCCCTGATCAGCATTTCAGCCGTAACCGCCGCCAGCGATATTTCCCGTACCGATTGGGCGCGGCTGACGCCTGCCAGCCATCCTTTTCTCAACGCCGACTTTCTCACCATCCTCGAGCGGCACGGCATGGCAGGACCAGACTGTGGCTGGCAAGCACAGCATCTGGTCGCCAGAGACGCCAACGGCGTGCTATGCGGCATCCTGCCACTCTACCTGCGGGCCAATTCACACGGCGACTTCATCCACGACTGGTCGTGGGCAGCCGCCTACAATCAGCTCGGCAAGCCCTACTTTCCCAAACTGCTGAGCGGCCTGCCGCATACACCGGCAACCGGCCCACGACTTCTGGTCGCGCCCGAAGCCGATGGCGGTCTCGTTCGTCAAAGCCTGATCACCGCCGCTCTCGAACTGGTGGCGGAGCAAAGGCTTTCGTCGTGGCATGTCGCCTTTCCTGCCGCCGACGAGGTCGAATTACTGCGCGCAAACGGGCTGGTGGTCAGCCACAATGTTCAGTTCCACTGGCATGACCATGGCTATGGCGACTTCACCGGTTTCCTCGGCGCATTTTCGGCCGAACGGCGGCGCAAGCTCAGGGCCGAACGGCGGCACGTTGCCGAAAGCGGGCTCGCCATCGATGTCCGGCACGGCGACGAGATCGCCCCCGACGAATGGCCAGCCCTGCACGAGTTATACGCCGCGACCTTCGACAAATACGGAAACTATGCCGCCTTCACGCCGGCGTGCTTTGCCGATCTAGCCCACGCGTTAGGCCGCCGAATGGTCGTCTTCATCGCCCGCGACGACGGCAAGCCGGTCGCCCTGTCGATCTGCTTTCGCAGCACCGACACGCTGTATGGACGCTACTGGGGAACGAGCGGCAATTACCACAGCCTGCATTTCGAGCTGTGCTTCTATCAGGGTATCGACTACTGCCTGCGTGAAGGACTCGCCACTTTCGAACCCGGAGCCGGCGGCGAACATAAGGTGGCGCGCGGTTTCGAGCCGACCGTGGTGCGTTCCTGCCACTGGATCGAAGACGCCAAGATGCGCCACCTGATCGGCCAGCACCTCGCCAGGCAGCTCCCGGCGATTGTCGATTATGCCGCCGAAGCCGCCACCCATCTGCCCTTCCGCAAGATCAGCGCGAACTGATCAGCGCGTGGCCTGTACTATCGGCGATCAGTCCAGCGTTGCGACGTATTCGGCGACGGCGTGCGTTTCCAGTTCGCTGAGCTTGGAAGCCACGGTGTGCATCACGGCATTGTCGTTGGTCCGCTCGCGCTTGTTGAACTGCTTGAGCTGATCCTCGATATAACGCGGATGCTGTCCGGCCAGGCGCGGCAACTGGGGAGTGCCATGGGCATTGGCGCCGTGGCACGAAGCACAGGCCGGGACGCCGGAAAAACTGTTGCCGTGAATAAATATGTATTTGCCGACCGCCACCAGTTCGGCATCACGCACGCTGCGTCCGCCGACCTTGCGCTTTTCGAAATAGGCACCGAGCGCGACCATTTCCTCGGGCGTCAACGTCTCCGCCTGTGGTTTCATTGTCTCGCTATTGCGCTTGCCGCTCTTGAAATCGTTCAGCTGACGGGCAACATATTCGGCATGCTGGCCGGCCAGACGCGGGTAGATCGGGCTCACCGACTCGCCGCCCTTGCCGTGGCACAGCGAACAGCGCTGGGCGACAATTTCCTCTGCCTGCTTTTCACCAGCGGCATCAGCCGCCAGGGCCGGGGTGGTAAAGATGGCCGCCAGTGCAAATACCCCTGGAAGCATTTTTGATTGAAGCATATTCATTCTCCTCAGCCTTTTCCTGTACTGCCAAAACCGCCTTCGCCACGAACGCTGGCGGCAAAATCATCAACCACGTTAAAGCCGACCTGCAACACCGGCACGACGACCAGTTGCGCAATACGCTCGAGCGGGTTAAGCGTGAAACTTTGGTGTCCGCGATTCCACACCGAAACCATCAGTTCCCCCTGGTAATCGCTGTCGATCAGCCCGACCAGATTGCCAAGCACGATGCCATGCTTGTGACCGAGACCCGAGCGCGGCAGGATCATCGCTGCCAGACCGGAGTCGGCCAGGTGAATGGCCATGCCAGTAGGCACCAGCGTCGTCTGACCGGGGACGATTTCCAGCGGCGCGTCGACACAGGCGCGCAGATCAAGGCCGGCCGAACCGGGGGTGGCGTAATGCGGGGGGCTTTCGCGCAGGCGCGCGTCGAGAATCTTGACGTCGATACGGTGCATCAGTCTTTTTCCATGAGATCGGCAATATGTTGAACAAGCTGGCTGGCGAGCACGGATTTCGGTGCCGGCGTCAGCGGGTGCGTGCCATGGTCATCGAACAGCACGAGGCGATTATCGTCACCGCCGAAACCGTGCTGGATCAGGTTGCCGGCAATCAGCGGGATGCCTTTCCGCAACCGCTTGGTCTGCGCGAATTCCTCGAGATTACGGCTCTCGGCGGCGAAGCCGACGCAGAACGGACCATCCTTCAGCGCCGCCACCGCGGCGAGGATATCCGGATTCTCGACCAGTTCGATCGGCGGAACCCCGCCAGCATCCTTTTTTAGCTTGTGTTCGGCGACGCTGGCGACCCGGTAATCGGCCACCGCAGCCACCGCGATAAAAATATCCGCATCAGCCGCCCGTGCCATGACCGCCGCATGCATATCGAGCGCGCTGGTGACATCGATGCGGTCGACGCCGAAAGGGGCGGCAAAACCGACCGGCCCGGAAACCAGCGTCACCAAGGCGCCGGCTTGGCGCGCCGCGCGGGCCACGGCATAGCCCATGCGCCCCGACGACAGATTGGTGATGCCGCGTACCGGATCGATCGCCTCGAAAGTCGGGCCGGCGGTAAGCAAAACCTTCTTGCCGGCCAGCACCTTGGGCGTGAAGAAGGCGATCACCTCCTCGAGAATTTCGGCCGGCTCCGCCATGCGACCAACACCGACTTCGCCGCAGGCTTGTTCGCCGCTGGCCGGGCCGACGAACCGCACGCCGTCGGCCTGCAACTGCACGACGTTGCGCTGCGTCGCCGGGTTCTCCCACATCTGGCGATTCATCGCCGGTGCCAGCAGCAACGGACAATCGCGTGCCAGCACCATGGTCGCCAGCAGATCGTTGGCGAAACCGTTGGCGCAGCGCGCCAGGAAATCGGCCGAGGCCGGGGCGACCAGGATCAGGTCGGCGGCACGCGACAGATCAATGTGCGCCATCGCGTTCGGCATCCGCGCATCCCACTGGTCGGTAAAAACCGGCTTGCCGGACAGCGCCTGGAAGGTCGTCGCGGTCACGAAATGCGTCGCCCCCTCGGTCATCGCCACCTGCACCGCGGCGCCCTGCCCGCCCAGCAGGCGAACCAGTTCGGCCGCCTTGTAGGCGGCAATGCCGCCGGTAACGCCGAGCACGATGCGCTTTGCCTGTAATTCCATTGTCTTGCCATTAGAATGAGCGACACTCACATTCTACTGGAATTGGCATGGCAATCACCGACTGGCCCGAAGGCGAACGACCCCGCGAGCGACTGCTGGCACACGGCGCGGAAACACTTTCCGATGCCGAACTGCTGGCCATTTATCTGCGCGTCGGCGTGCGCGGCAAAAGTGCCGTCGACCTCGCCCGCGAGTTGCTGCTGCGCTTCGAGGGCAGCCTGAGTACCCTGGCCGACGCCTCGCTCGACGAACTGGCCAGCGTTTCCGGCATCGGCACCGCCAAGGCGGCGCAACTGAAAGCCAGTTTCGAACTGGCCCGGCGGGCGCTGACCCAGGAAATGGCGACCCGCGACGCCTTCTCGTCGCCTGGCAAGGTACGCGACTGGCTGCGCCTGAAACTGGCGACACGCCAGAACGAAGTGTTCATGGCCCTCTGGCTCGACGCGCAAAACCGCCTGATCAAGGCTGATGAGCTTTTTTCGGGGACGCTGACGCAGACCAGCGTCTATCCGCGCGAAGTGGTCAAGGCGGCGCTGGCCAACAACGCGGCGGCCGTAATCCTGGCCCATAACCATCCCTCCGGCGTCGCCGAACCGTCACGCGCCGACGAAATGCTGACGCAGAGCCTGAAAGCGGCGCTGGCCATGGTCGATGTCAAGGTCCTTGATCACTTCATTGTCGCCGGTAGCGGAACCCCGCTGTCCTTTGCCGAACGTGGTCTTTTGTAGAAAATGCAAAAATCACTTGAAAGAAGCGGGGTGTTTTCGCTATACTCGCGGGCTTTCTTCTAGCGAATTCTGGAGCACCAATCATGGCGCGAGTCTGCCAAGTAACGGGCAAAGCCCCGATGGTTGGGAACAAGGTTTCCCATGCCAACAATAGAACGAAGCGTCGCTTCCTGCCGAACCTGCAGTATCGCCGCTTCTGGGTCGAAAGCGAGAACCGCTTCGTCCGCCTGCGCGTTTCCAATGCCGGCCTGCGCCTCATCGACAAGAACGGTATCGACGCCGTCCTCGTTGACCTGCGTGCACGCGGCGAAGTCTGATTAAGGAAGGATAGATAAAATGGCTAAAGGCGGTCGCGAAAAGATCAAGCTGGAATCCACGGCTGGCACCGGACACTTCTACACCACCTCCAAGAACAAGCGCACGACGCCTGAAAAGCTGGAGATGATGAAGTACGACCCGAAGGCCCGCAAGCATGTGGCCTACAAGGAAGTGAAGCTGAAGTAAGTCGCTTCAATCCGGCTTTTGACGAACCCGCCTTTCGGCGGGTTTTGTTTTTGTGGCGGCTCGTACCTCAATCCTTGCGCACGAAGAGCAATGCGGCATAGCCGAGGACGCCGATGAAGATCAACAGCGACCAGTTGGCCATCGACAGACCGATGAACTCCCACTCGCGACTGGTGCAGAATCCGGTAGCCAGGAACAGCGCAGGCCACTGCATGCCCAGCCAGTCGACCAGGCGCTCGATGGCGTTGGGGTCGGTGTAACTGCACTCGCTCGCCAGATACGGAAAAGCCTGCATCCAGGTCTGATAGCCGGCGACCGCGACGCCGCCGGTAGCCATTACGGCGATCAGCACCGACCATAGCAACCGTGCAGCCGGCACCAGCGCGCCGGCCAGCGCACCGACGCCGATGACAAGGTAGAGCAAACGCTGGAAGATGCACAGCGGACAAGGCGCCAGCCGCCACAGGTGCTGCAGTTCCATGCCGGCCGCGACGAGGCCGAACATCCCGAGCGCCAGCGCGGCGAACCATGCCCGGACGGGCACCTGACGCCAGAACAGATCTACATTACCGGATGACATCGAGTTCCTTGAAAACATGGGGCAGCCGACATTCTAAGGCATCGCCAAGGGCGCGCCTAAGCGCCGCGGCAAGATATGCGATGTTGTGGTGTGAGGGAGT
This sequence comes from uncultured Dechloromonas sp., assembly GCA_964527745.1. Taxonomy (GTDB): domain Bacteria; phylum Pseudomonadota; class Gammaproteobacteria; order Burkholderiales; family Rhodocyclaceae; genus Azonexus. Next base: position 3,168 of record CAZGPO010000042.1, on the reverse strand, counting down.
GGACCGGCGGACGGCCCACCGTTAAGATTGACGAATGAACACACGCATACTCCTTGTCGAAGACGACGAACGCCTGGCCGAACTGACGGCCGAATATCTGACCAAGAATGACCTGGAGGTGAGCATCGAGCCGCGCGGCGACACGGCCGAAGCACGCATCGTTGCCGAGCAGCCGGATCTGGTCATCCTCGACGTGATGCTCCCGGGCAAGGACGGCTTCGAGGTCTGTCGCAGCGTGCGCCCGCATTATCGTGGCGTGATTCTGATGCTGACCGCACGCGACGAGGATTTCGACCAGATCCTCGGCCTAGAAATGGGTGCCGACGACTACATTGCCAAGCCGGTCCAGCCGCGCCTGCTGCTCGCGCGCATCAAGGCCTTGCTGCGCCGCCTGCCGGCGACTGGCGAAACCCCGGCTGGCGAAGCCGAAAAGATGGTCTTCGGCCAGTTCCGGATCAGCCAGGCGACGCGCACCGCCTCATTGGGCAATGAAGCGATCGACCTGACCACCGCCGAGTTCGATCTTCTCTGGCTGCTCGCCTCGCACGCCGGCAACGTGCTTTCGCGCGACGACCTGCTGCAGGAACTGCGCGGCATCGGCTTCGACGGACTCGATCGTTCGATCGACGCTCGCATCTCGCGCCTGCGCAGGAAATTGAACGATGACCCCGAAAACCCGACGCGCATCAAGACTGTGCGCGGCAAGGGTTACCTGTTCAGCAAACATGACTGGAACTGAGTCCGGCGACGGACGCGCGAAAAGCCACGGCCTGGCCCGGTCGCTGTTCCGTGTTTCGCTGCCTATCTGGCGCGGCGGGCGCTACAGCCTGTCCAAGCTGTTCTTCAATTTTTACCTGCTGGCGATGGGCTCGTTCGTCGCCATCGCCTTCACCGCCGACTTCATCATCTCCACTGCGCAACGTGGCATTACCGACGACTATGCGCGCCGATTCATGCGCGGCACCATCACGCTGATCGAGGACGAGCTTTACCGCCTGCCGCGCCGCGAGTGGGAACTCAAGGTCAAGGAGATCGACGAGAAGTTCTCCTACCGCCTGGGCATCGTCGAGCGCATCACGCTCGATCACACCCTGACGCCGAAGCAGGTCGTCAAGCTTGACGCCGGCGACATCGCCATCGACCATGATGGCGACATCATGTACCGCCGGCTCGGCAACAGCAGCAAGGTACTCGTGGTCGGCCCGCTGGCCGCCAACCGGAACCCGGAAGTCAACGAGCGGCTGCCGCTCGAACTGCGCCTGCGTCTGCTGACCTGGAGCCTGATCGGCGTCATCTTCGGCATTGCGCTGTGGTTCTGGGTGCGCCCGATCTGGCGCGACCTGGAAACCCTGCGCCAGACTGCCCGCGACCTCGGTGACGGCGATTTCGAGGCACGCTCGCCACCGGCGCGCAGCCAGATCTTTGCGCCACTGTCCGACACCATGAACAGCATGGCCGAACGGGTCCAGCAACTGCTCGCCACGCACCGCGAACTTTCTTCGGCCATTTCGCATGAACTGCGTACGCCGATGGCCCGCATGCGCTTCGCCCTCGAAATGCTCACCGATACCGACGACGATGTCGAACGCGCCCGCCTGTGGGCCATGATGGAGGCCGACCTCGACGAACTCGACCACCTGATCGACACCAGTCTGACCTACGCCCGTTTCGAGCGCGAAGCGCCGGAGCCGCATTTCGCAAGTGTGCGCTTCGCCGAGTGGTTGGACGACGAGGTCGACGCCGTCCGTCTGCTCGGGCGCAACCTGAACATCACGGTCGACACCGAAAAACTGCCAAAAAATCTCGATGTCGAGGTCGACCGCAAGGCCATGCCCTATGCCCTGCGCAACCTGCTGCGCAATGCCTTCAAGTACGCCGGCAAAAAAATCGTCGTCAGCGCCGAGGTGCAGGACGGACGCGTCATGGTCCATGTCGATGATGACGGCATCGGAATTCCGCCGGAAGAGCGCGAAAGCGTCTTCTCGGCCTTCACCCGGCTCGACCGTTCGCGTGACCGCGCCACCGGCGGCTACGGCCTCGGCCTAGCAATTACCCGTCGTGTACTCGAACTGCATGGCGGCACCGCAAATGCCGCCGCCTCACCACTCGGTGGCGCCCGCTTCACGCTGGCCTGGCCGATCGCGCAGTAAACCCGTTACAAGCCGTTACGCAAAAAGCATCCGCCGTTACGTCACGGCAACTCGTGCGCCACAGACGCCGTAGCGACTGGTGATTAAACTCGTTGCATGGATATAAAGCACCACACACGCAACGAAAGCAAAGACATGAGCACAGCAAACATCAACCAGTTTATCGAAACAACCCGCCAGCATCTGTTCGGGCTTTTCCCGGTCGATGTTCAGCACACCAGCACAAGCCAGGCGGCTTGATGGCATTTGCCGACAACCTGCCGATCAGTGAAAGCCACGGTGTTTTCGGCGGGGTGGAAGGCATTGCCTGGCTGGTCGATGGTCAGGCCGAGCCGATCAGGGCCGTTTTGGCGGCGGTAGCCGTTGGCGGCGCTATTTTCGTGACGCGTCGCTGGCTCAAACACCGCCGCAAGGGCTGACCCCACCTTTTTACCCTCCTCGAAATACCCGTTTCGAGACCTCCCTGTTTCCCCGCCCGCGTGGCGGGGATTTTTTTGCCCAAAAAAAGGGGCTCCGGCGGAGCCCCTGAAAGAGCAAGCGCTAATCCTTACTGAACCTGCTCGATACCAGCCAGCGTCCAGCCCCGGCTGCCATCGCGCGGCTTGACCATATGCCAGACCTCATCGAACGGTTCGGCCGGCGCGTTGAATTCCTCGCGGATCAGTCCGGTAAAGCGCACGCTGACAACGTAGCGGTTGTCTTCTTCGGCAACGTCGAGCACTTCGCCATTGACCGTCACGACATCGGTCTGCTGCGCGGCCTGGCCGCGTTCGGCAAAATTCATCTTGATTTCGCCGAACATTTCCGGCGTCGTGAATTCGCGAATATCTTCGAGATCGCCGGCATCGTTCGCCGCCTGCAGGCGAATGAAGCTGACCTTGGCATTGCGGATGAAGCCTTCGGCGTCGAAGTCAGCCGGAATATTGCCGCGGGCAGACGCAGCAGCAACCCCGCCGCCAGCAAGCGGTGCCGAAAAGCCGGGTTCGGCGGGGCGCGCACGCGGCAGGTCAGCGCCCGC
>CAZGPO010000041.1:5096-13468 GCA_964527745.1 uncultured Dechloromonas sp. | reverse complement strand
GGCGCTGATTCCGTTCATTACCGCCGGCGACCCCGATGCGGCACTGACCCTGCCGCTGATGCAGACGCTGGTCGAGGCTGGCGCCGATATCATCGAGCTTGGCGTACCGTTTTCCGACCCGATGGCCGACGGACCGACCATCCAGCGTGCTTCCGAACGGGCGCTGGCCAAGGGCATGACGCTGCGCAAAGTGCTACAGTTGGTCGTCGATTTTCGCCAGGACGACAGCACGACGCCGGTCGTCCTGATGGGTTATGCCAACCCGATCGAGGCGATGGGGCTGGAGAAGTTTGCCACTGCTGCTGCCCAGGCCGGCGTCGATGGCGTACTGGTCGTCGATTACCCGCCGGAAGAGGCAGCGACCTTCGGCGCCGCAATGAAGGCGCATGGCATGGACCCGATTTTCCTGCTGGCGCCGACGTCGACCGCAACACGCATCGAACAGGTGGCGCAGGTTGCCAGCGGCTACGTGTATTACGTTTCACTGGCTGGCGTGACTGGTTCTGGCGCCCTGAATGTCGATGCGGTGGCCGAACGGTTGCCGCTGATCCGTGAAAAGACCGGCTTGCCGGTTGGCGTCGGCTTCGGCATCCGTGACGCGGCGACCGCTGCGCGCATCGCCGGCATTGCCGATGCGGTGGTCGTCGGCAGCAGGATTATCGAGGAAATCGAGAAATCAACTGTGGAAACCGCCTGCGCCAATGTCAGGGCGCTGGTCGCGGATATTCGGCGTGGTGTCGATGAGGTGAAATCATGAGCTGGCTGACCAAACTGTTGCCGCCGAAAATCAGCCGCGAACGCGGGCCGCAACGGCGCGGGGCGCTGCCCGAAGGCCTGTGGAGCAAGTGTTCGTCGTGCGAGGCGGTGCTCTACGCCACCGACCTTGAGAACAACCTGCAGGTGTGCCCAAAATGCGGTCACCACAATCGTCTGGGCTCCCGCCGCCGCCTCGATCTGCTGCTCGATGCAGAAGGCCGCAGTGAAATCGGGGCCGAGGTTGTTCCGGTCGACACGCTGAAATTCAGGGATTCCAAACGCTATCCCGATCGCCTGATGGAGGCCAGCGAGGCTTCCGGCGAGAGCGATTCGCTGGTCTGCCTGCAAGGGGCGATCAAGACCATCCCGGTGGTTGCAGCAGCGTTCGAGTTCAACTTCATGGGCGGTTCGATGGGCTCGGTGCTCGGCGAACGCTTCGTGCGCGGCGTCAATACGGCGGTCGAACTGGGCCTGCCCTTCATCTGCGTCAGCGCATCGGGCGGCGCGCGCATGCAGGAAGGTCTCTTTTCGCTGATGCAGATGGCCAAGACGACAGCGGCGCTGACCCGGCTCTCGCAGGCCGGACAGCCATTCATCTCGATTCTGACCGACCCGACCATGGGCGGGGTCTCGGCCTCGTTTGCCTTCGTCGGCGATATTGTGATTGCCGAACCTAAGGCGCTGATCGGCTTTGCCGGCCCGCGCGTCATCGAACAGACCGTGCGCGAAAAGCTGCCCGAGGGCTTCCAGCGTTCGGAATTCCTGCTTGAGAAAGGTGCCGTCGACATGATCGTCGACCGTCGCCAATTGCGTGACCAGGTCGCCCGGGTGCTGGCTTTACTGCAAAGACAGCCGGCCGTCGCTTGAACACGCTGGAAGACTGGCTAAGCTATCTCGAAAGCCTGCATCCGCGAGGGCAGGCCGGAATCGAGCTGGGTCTCGAACGAATCCGGCAGGTCAAAGGAGTGCTGGGCCAGACGCAACACTGTCCGGTCATCACCGTTGGCGGCACCAACGGCAAAGGGTCGACCTGCGCCTATCTGGAAAACATCGTCGCTCGTGCCGGCTACCGCGTCGGCTGCTATACCTCGCCGCATCTTTTCGCCTACAACGAGCGGGTACGCATAAATGGCCAACCAGCCAGCGATGCTGCGCTGTGCAATGCCTGTTCCAGGGTCGAGTCTGCACGCCGGCAAGCCGGTGACATCAGGCTGACCTATTTCGAGTTCGGCACGCTGGCCGCCTGGGAGGTCTTCGCCGCTGCCGGCGTCGAAGCGATCATTCTGGAAGTCGGCCTCGGCGGCCGGCTCGATGCGGTCAACGTCTACGAACCCGACATTTCCATCGTCACCACTGTCGCGCTCGACCATACCGACTGGCTGGGACCCGACCGCGAATCGATCGGTTTCGAGAAGGCCGGAATCTACCGTGCCGGCAAGCCGGCATTCTGTGCCGATCCCCAGCCGCCGCAAAGCCTGCTCGAGCATGCCGCGAAAATTGGCGCCGACTTGCGCCTGATCGGCCGCGATTTCGGTTTCGAGCGTGCCTTGGGTGAGGGCAATGAAAATCGTCTGCAATGGCGCTGGTGGTGCCATTCCAGAGGAAAAATAATCAAGCGCACGCTGGCCTATCCGGGCTTGCGCGGGCCGACCCAGCTTTTCAACGCCAGTGTCGCACTGGCGGCGCTTGAAGCGCTGGCCGATAAACTCCCGGTGACCATGCAGGCGATTCGTCCGGGCCTCATCGAAACCGAACTGGCCGGGCGCTTTCAGGTTGTGCCGGGCAAACCGGCCATTGTTCTCGACGTCGGCCACAATCCGCAGGCGATCAGGGTGCTCGCCGACAATCTGGCGAGCATGGGCTTTTTCGACCGTACCCATACCGTGCTCGGCATGCTCAACGACAAGGACATTGAAGGTGCGCTGCTGCCCCTCAAGGGCAAGGTCGATTTCTGGCATGTCGCCACGCTCGAAGGCGTGCGCGGTACGACGGCCGAGACGCTGGCAGCGATTATCCAGCGGGCGCAGCTCGGCGGCGAGATTGTTTGCCATTCTTCGCCGGCGGTGGCCATGCAGGTCGCCAAGGGGCGAGCCGCCGAAAGTGATAGAATCGTAGTCTTTGGATCCTTCTACACGGTGGCCGGCGCAGTGCAGACGCTACGAGCCAAAACCTAGTCATGGAAGACAACGACGCTCAATCGCAACTCAAGAAACGCGCCAGACGCCGGCTGGTCGGCGCAGTCGCGTTTGCTTCGGTAGTGGCCGTCGTCTTGCCGATGCTGATGGACCATCAGCCGCGACACGTGGTTGACGAAGTGGAGATTCGCATTCCCGGGCAGGATGTAAAGCCGTTCGCGCCAAAATTTGCCGTGACGCCGGTCGACAAGGCGGCGCCGAAAACTACCGAACCGCCTGCCGATAGCAAACCGCTGGATGGCGGCCCGGCAGAGGCGGCGGCGTCGGTACCGACGGTGAAGGTGATCGAGGACGCGAAGGAAAAGGCTGCCGAGAAAACAGCGGTGAAAGAACCTGAAAAACCCGCAAAGGCAGTCTCCAAATCCGAAAAGACAGAAGATAAACCGGTCGAGAAATCGGCAGCCGGCGATGCCGCGTCCGAGGCGCGGCGGGCAGCTGCTATCCTTGCCGGACAGAGCGTGGCACCCGTTGCGACACCGGCCAAGTCGGGCGAATTCGTGATTCTGATCGGTGCTTTCGCCAATGAAGATAACGTCAGGAATCTACGCAGCAAACTTTCCGAAAAAGGTGTCAAGACCTACGTCGAAGCGCTCGACTCACCGGGCGGCCGTAAGACGCGGGTTCGCGCGGGGCCGTTCTCGAGTCGCGAAGCTGCCGACGCGGCGCTGGCAAAGATGAAGCAGATTGGTGTTTCCGGTGTGATTTCAGCCAAGTGATGGCAGTTTTCGATTATGTGGTGATCGGCATCGTGGCCCTGTCGCTGATGCTCGGTATGTGGCGGGGAGTGGTGACTGAATTGATTGCGCTGGCGGCCTGGGTATTGGCTTTCCTGACCGCGCTGGAGTTTGGCGACATGGCCGGCGACCTGCTCTTTTTCAAGATTGCCGATCCGGCGGTGCGTCTCCTGGCCGGCTGTGTGTTGTTGTTTGTCGTCGTTCTGGTGGTCATGGCGCTGTTGCGAATCGCTGTCAACAACATGGTCAAGGCTCTCGGGTTGACGCTCTCCGATCGTCTGCTGGGAATGTTTTTTGGCCTGGCGCGCGGCGTGGTCGTGGTCATTGCGCTGGTTGCGGCGGGCGGCCTGACTTCAGCGCCGCAGCAGCCATGGTGGAAACAGGCGACGCTGGCGCCGCCCCTTGAAACTGCCGTACTGGCCGCCAAACCCTGGTTGCCGGATGATTTGGCAAAACGAATTCGATTTAGTTAAGCGGGATTAGAACTATGTGCGGGATTCTTGGTGTGGTAGCAACATCGCCGGTCAACCAGCTACTCTACGATGGCCTGATGGTGCTGCAGCACCGTGGCCAGGACGCGGCCGGCATCGCCACGGCGGAAGGCAACCGGTTCAACCTGCACAAGGGGCCGGGTCTGGTCCGCGACGTCTTTCGCACACGCAACATGCGCGCCCTCGAAGGCAACCTGGGCATCGGCCATGTGCGCTATCCGACGGCCGGCTCGGCCTACAATTTTGCCGAGGCGCAACCGTTTTACGTCAATTCGCCATTCGGCATCGTGCTCGGTCATAACGGCAACCTGACCAATGCCGAACAGTTGCAGGGCGAGATGTTCCGCCTCGACCGTCGCCATATCAACACCAATTCCGATTCCGAAGTCCTGCTCAATGTGCTGGCGCACGAACTGCAGTCGGCCGCCCATGGCTACGAGCTTGATGTGGATAGCATTTTTCAGGCGGTCGCCGGGGTTCATCGCCGCTGCCGGGGCGCCTATGCCGTGGTCGCGCTGATTGCCGGCTATGGCCTGCTCGCCTTCCGCGATCCGTTCGGCATCCGCCCGCTGGTTTACGGCAAGAACGAGACCGAGGCTGGTACCGAATATCTGATCGCTTCCGAATCGGTCGCGCTCGATACGCTGGGTTTCCAGATGGTGCGCGACATCGAGCCCGGCGAAGCGGTATTCATCAGCCTCGATCATCAGTTTCACAGCCGCCAGTGCGCGCAACAACCGGTCTACGCGCCGTGCATTTTCGAGTACGTCTATCTGGCCCGTCCCGATTCGGTCATCGATGGCGTCTCGGTCTATGAGGCGCGGCTGGCGATGGGCGAACTGCTCGCCGACAAGGTCAGGAAAAGCATCCCCGTTGACGAAATCGATGTCGTCATCCCGATTCCCGACTCCAGCCGTCCCTCGGCGATGCAATTGGCGCAAGTCCTCGGCATTCCGTTCCGCGAAGGCTTCGTCAAGAACCGCTACGTCGGCCGCACCTTCATCATGCCCGGCCAGTCGATGCGCCGGAAATCGGTGCGCCAGAAGCTCAACACCGTCGGCCAGGAATTCAAGGGGAAGCGCGTCCTGCTCGTCGATGACTCGATCGTCCGTGGCACGACCAGTCGCGAGATCGTCGAAATGGCCCGGGCTGCCGGCGCGACCAAGGTCTATTTCGCCTCGGCGGCGCCGCCGGTGCGCTACCCCAATGTCTATGGCATTGACATGCCAACGCGCGCCGAACTGATCGCCACCGGCCGCAGTGACGACGGCATCGCCCGCGAAATCGGCGCTGATGCGCTGGTTTATCAGGATCTCGAAGCGCTCAAGCAGTCGGTGACCAGCATCCGTTCCGACCTGACGGTTTTCGATGCCTCGTGCTTCGACGGCTGCTATATCACCGGCGATGTCGATGAATACTACCTTGATGCCATTGAAGGCAAACGCGGGGGCAAGGCAAGCGGCAGCGACGACGACGGCGATGGCCCGGCGGCGCAGCAACTGGTGTTGCAACTGGCCTCGCAGGGGCAGGACTGATGTCCGACGCAGCACGCTATCGTCCGGAAACGCTGGCGGTTCGCGCCGGCCAGGAACGCAGCCAGTTCGGCGAGCATTCGGAGGCGCTTTACCTGACCTCCAGCTTCGTCTTCAAGAGCGCCGCCCAAGCCGCGCGGCGCTTTTCCGGCGAGGAGACGGGCAACGTTTACGCCCGCTTCTCCAACCCGACGGTGAGCATGTTCGAGGAACGCCTCGCCGCGCTCGAGGGGGCGGAAGATTGTGTCGCCACGGCGAGCGGCATGTCGGCAATCATGGCGACGGTCCTCGCGCACCTGAAACAGGGCGATCACATCGTCGCCTCGACCGGCCTGTTCGGGGCGACTATCCAGCTCTTTTCCAACATCCTGGCGCGCACTGGCATCACGACGACCTTCGTGGCACAGACCGATCAGGCGGCGTGGGCGGCGGCGATCCGCCCGGAAACGAAGCTGTTCTTCCTTGAAACGCCGTCGAATCCGCTTACGGAAATTGCCGATATTCGGGCGTTGACCGCAACAGCCCATGCCCACGGCATTCTGGTCGCCGTCGACAACTGTTTCTGCACCCCCATCCTGCAAAAGCCGCTCGAACTCGGCGCCGATCTGGTCATTCATGCGGCGACCAAGTTTCTCGACGGCCAGGGCCGCGTCCTCGGCGGTGCGGTGTGCGGCCCGAAGAAGCTGACCGAAGAGGTCTTCAAGTACCTGCGCACAGCCGGGCCGACACTCTCCGCCTTCAATGCCTGGGTGCTGCTCAAGGGTCTGGAAACCCTGAAACTTCGGGTCGAGGCGCAATCAGCCAATGCCCTGCAACTTGCCGCCTGGCTGGAAGCGCACCCGAAAGTGGCGCGCGTCTTCTACCCCGGCCTGCCGTCACATCCGCAACATGCGCTGGCGAAGGCGCAGCAGAAGTCCGGCGGCGCCATCGTCGCCTTTGAAATTCGAGGTGCACGCGAACAGGCCTGGCAGGTCGTCGACAACTGCCGGCTGCTCTCGATCACCGCCAACCTGGGCGATACCAAGACCACCATCACCCATCCCGCCTCCACTACGCATGGCCGCATTTCACCGGAAGCCCGGGTCGCGGCTGGCATCACAGAAGGGTTGCTGCGCATCGCGGTCGGCCTCGAAGCGGTGGAGGATCTTCAGGCCGATCTTGAACGCGGCCTCTCTCTGATCTGATTCAAATACAGCCGCCGGTCTTGCCGGTGCTGCCTGGAGTTTCCATGCTATTTACCGAACTCGGCCTCAAGGCCGAAATCCTGCGCGCCGTCAGCGAGCAGGGCTACGACACGCCGACCCCGATCCAGCAACAGGCGATTCCCGCCGTGATGACCGGCCACGACCTGATGGCGACTGCTCAGACCGGCACCGGCAAGACTGCCGGCTTCACGCTGCCGATCCTGCATCGCCTGGCCAGCGGCCCCAATACCCGCACCTCGAAGCGGCCACGCGTGCTGGTTCTGGTGCCGACCCGCGAACTGGCGATCCAGGTCGAGGAAAGCGTGCGCACCTACGGCAAGCACCTGCCGATCAATTCGCTGGCGGTGTTCGGCGGCGTCGGCATCAACCCGCAGATCGCCAGCCTGCGCCGCGGCGTCGATATCCTGGTCGCGACGCCGGGCCGCCTGCTCGACCACGTCCAGCAGCGCACGGCTGACCTCGGGGCGATCGAAATTCTGGTGCTCGACGAAGCCGACCGCATGCTCGACATGGGCTTCATCCGCGACATCCGCAAGATCATCGCGTTGCTGCCGAAACAGCGTCAGAACCTGATGTTCTCCGCCACCTTCTCGCCGGACATCCGGGAGCTGGCCGGCGGCCTGCTGCACCAGCCGGTGTCGGTCGATGTCGCGCCGCGCAACACGGCGGCCGCAACCGTCAGCCAGCGCGTCATCGAAACCAACCGCGAGCAGAAGAAGGATTTGCTGCTGCACCTGTTCGCGACGCGCGGCCTGCATCAGGTGCTGATCTTCACCCGTACCAAGCACGGCGCCGATGCGCTGAGCCGCCACCTCGACAAGGCCGGCATCAAGTCGGCGGCGCTGCACGGCAACAAGTCGCAGGGCGCCCGCACCCGCGCGCTGGGCGAGTTCAAGGACGGCAAGCTGGTGGCGCTGGTGGCGACCGACATCGCGGCGCGCGGCATCGACATCGATTCGCTGCCCTTCGTCATCAACTACGAGATTCCCAACATCGCCGAAGACTACGTGCACCGCATCGGCCGTACCGGCCGCGCCGGCCTCGAAGGCGAGGCGCTCTCGCTGGTCAGCCACGACGAACGCGCCTTCATGCGCGACATCGAGAAGCTGATCAAGCGCACGCTCGAACACGAAGTGATCGCCGGCTTCGAGCCGTCCGCGCACGCCGCCCCGCGTCCGGTGCAACCGCCGCGCGGCCCGCGCAAGCCGCAGCCGCAAGGCAAGCCACATGTACGGAATTCGGGCCAAAAACCGGGTGGACCGCAACTGCATCGCAGCGGCGGCCGGCACCGCTAGCCGCGTTGCCTTCGGAGACAGGTGTTTCCCGGTCAATCACGTTGCAGTCGAAGGTTTTGGGGGCAGATGGAGAATGTCCGGGTTCGGCCAGAAGCGGCCTGTAGCAGTTACATTTGAAACCTCTAAAATTCCTTTCATTTTTCGTTTTTTAGCATTTTTAAAAT
>CAZGPO010000041.1:3581-5086 GCA_964527745.1 uncultured Dechloromonas sp. | reverse complement strand
GTAACAATCTGCTTTTCACGAATCTATGGCCAAATTCGTCGGTACTATCCAAGAGTTTCATCATTTCATCGGACCAAGAATCCGCAATGTGGTCAATCAGGCTGCGGCATCTCACCGAAAGCGGCGTGAAGGTATTTGCGAGGATTGCGGAGAAAAAGCAGAACTCCAGTCAGCACATGTTCACGGTCGTGGGCGGCGAGCCATCATCGAAGCTGTATTAGCTCAATACAAGACCGGCAAAAGTCTACTATCGTGTGATTTAGAACAGGTGGAGAAGCAGATCCTCAAAGGTCATTCTCCCATTGAGGAGACATTCAAATTCCTTTGCCACCCTTGCCACGTTGCCTACGATGCGCCAAAGCCTCGGGTCAAGGAGAAAGGTATCGTGCAGCTAAAAAAAGCTCTTGGTAACGACGAATTCAAGAAACTTCACCGAGTCAAATTGTGGGCGAGCCGTCCCCAACAGGCCTGTAGCCAAATTCTTCATGCATTCCTGCTGTTAGAGAGGAGAGGTAAGCCGGTAGAAGTTTCCGCGTTGCGGGACTACTGCACCAATAATCTCAAGCTGGACAAATTCGACGAAAAGTACGCGAGCATGAAGACCGATGCCGGGAATTCCTACGGCAAAGTATTCTTTGACGATGGCTTAGTCGTGGACGTATGGCCGGAAGTGCGTCAGGAAACCGATTTGTACTTCAGTGCATTGATGAGCCTGACGGGTGAATAACCAATTGAGTGGTGATACGCCACTAGCCGGCGTCGCGTATCAGCGCTAGCAATTCCTCGCCGTAGTGCTCGATCTTGGCGCTGCCCATGCCGGTGATGCCGTCCAGCATCCCGTGGCTGGTTGGGCGCACCTCGGCCAATTCGCGCAGCGTCTTGTCGTGCAGGATGACGTAGGCCGGGACCGCCTGTTCCTTGGCGGTGTCGCTGCGCCAGCCGCGCAGCAACTGGAACAGTGCTTCGTCGGCTGATGACAGGTTGCTGTGGACGACGGCGCTGCTGCTTCTCGAAGTTGACGTTCCCTTGCGCTTGGCAGGCCGGCGCAATTGCACGCTGCGCTGGCCTTTCAGCACCTCGCGGGCAGCGTCGGTCAGTTGCAGGGCGCCATGTTCGGCCATGTCGATGTGAACCAGCCCGGCGGCGGCGAGTTGGCGGAAGACGCTCTTCCAGGCGTGGTCGTCGAGATCGGCGCCGACGCCAAAAGTCGGCAACTGGTCGTGGTTCCACTGTTTGACCTTGTCGCTCGCCTTGCCGCGCAGGATGTCGGTCAGGTGGGTGACACCGAAGCGCATGCCGGTGCGGAAGATGGCGGAGAGGGCCTTCTGTGCGGCCTGCGTGCCGTCCCAAAGTTCCGGCGGTTCGCTGCAGACATCGCAGTTGCCGCAGGGCTGGTGTTCCTCACCGAAGTAATCGAGCAGGACCTGGCGGCGGCAGCGCGGCGCTTCGCAGTACGAAAGTAGCGCGGTCAACCGCTGTTTTTCGAGGATTTTTTGTCCTTCGGC
>CAZGPO010000041.1:0-3571 GCA_964527745.1 uncultured Dechloromonas sp. | reverse complement strand
GGCGATGCGCTGGTGCTGCAAGGCCACGTCCTGCATGCCGTAGGCCATCCAGGCCTCGGCTGGTTCGCCGTCACGGCCGGCGCGGCCGGTTTCCTGATAGTAGGCCTCGATGCTTTTCGGCAGATCGAGGTGGGCGACAAAACGGACGTCCGGCTTGTCGATACCCATGCCGAAGGCGATGGTGGCACACATGATCAGGCCTTCCTCGCGCAGGAAGCGGCGCTGGTTGGCGGCGCGTTCCGGCGCCGGCAGGCCGGCGTGGTAGGGCAGGGCAGGGTAGCCTTGCGCCGACAGCCAGGCGGCAGTTTCTTCCACTTTCTTGCGCGACAGGCAATAGACGATGCCGGCTTGGCCCTTGCGTCCGGCCAGGAAGCCGAGTAGCTGCTTCCTGGCGTTGTCCTTTTCGACGACGGTATAGCGAATGTTCGGGCGGTCGAAGCTGGAGAGGAAGACGCGCGCTTCGCTCAGGCCGAGCCGGGCGAGGATTTCCTTGCGCGTCGCCTGGTCGGCAGTGGCGGTCAGCGCGATGCGCGGCACGCGCGGATAGCGTTCGTGCAGCGCCGAGAGTTGCAGGTATTCGGGGCGGAAATCGTGCCCCCATTGCGAGACGCAGTGCGCTTCGTCGATGGCGAACAGGGCCAGCTTGCCGGCTTCGTCCAGCGCGTCGAGCAGGGCCAGCGTGCGGTCGAGCAGCAGACGCTCGGGGGCGATGTAAACGAGGTCGAGTGCGCCGGAAAACATGGCCTGTTCGACCGCCTGCGCTGCGCGCCAGTCGAGCGTCGAGTTCAGGCAGGCAGCCTTGACGCCGAGTTGGGTCAGAGCGTCGACCTGGTCCTGCATCAAGGCGATCAAGGGCGAGACGACGACCGCGCAGCCGGGGCGGAGCAGGGCGGGAATCTGGTAGCACAGGCTCTTGCCGCCGCCGGTCGGCATCATGACCAATGCGTCGCCGCCGTTGGCGACGTGCGCGATGATCTCGGCCTGGGCGCCGCGGAAGGCTGGGTAGCCGAAGATATCGCGCAGAATACTCAAGGCGCGGCTTTCGGCCATCGTTACGGTCGACACGGAATTTCGCTCAATTTTCAGCGACGATGGCTTCGCGCTTCAGCGTTGCGCCATCCCATACCAGGCATTCGCCACGGTCTTCATGCCAGTCGGCCAGTACCCAACGTTCGACATGAATGCCATCGACGATGTGGTCGTGCGTCGCCGGCTGGTGTGTATGGCCGTGGATGAAGGTGACGTAGCCATGGTCGCGCAGGAAATCGTCGGTGGCGGCGGCTTGCAGGTCGCCGTAGGGATTGGCCTTGCCCTGTTGGCGGGCGTGGCTGCGCCAGCGCATCCAGCGGGCCACCAGGCGGCGCAGGAAGCGTGGCTTGGAGAGAATGTTCCGTTGCCAGGCCGGCGTACGGACGCGGGTGCGGAAGGCTTGGTAATCCGTGTCGTCGAGGCACAGCGCGTCGCCGTGCGATAGAACGAAACTCCATTCCGTCAGCACCAGATCGTATGGGTCGGGCAGCAGGCGGATTCCGGCGGCGTCGGCGAAGCCCTGGCCGAGCAGGAAGTCGCGGTTGCCGTGCAGGAAGGCGATCTGCAGACCGGCATCGGCCGCTGCGCGCAGGCCGGAGACGATGCGGGCATTGAAGGTGTCGTCGATGTCGTCGTCGCCGATCCAGGTCTCGAAGAGGTCGCCGAGGATGTACAGCGCTTGTGCCTGGCGCGCGCGTCCGGCGAGAAACTGGAGGAACAAAGCAGTCGCCCCGGGTGACCGGGGCGACAGGTGCAGATCCGAAATGAAGAGGATCAAACGACTTCCGCTTTTTCGATGATCACGTCATCGACCGGGACATCCTGATGAAAACCCTTGTTGCCGGTGCGCACGGCACGGATCTTGTCGACCACGTCCATGCCTTCGCTGACTTCGCCGAAAACGCAGTAGCCCCAGCCCTGGCCCATCGGCGACGTGAAGTCGAGGAAGTCGTTGTCGACGACGTTAATGAAGAACTGGGCGGTGGCCGAATGCGGGTCGCTGGTGCGCGCCATGGCGATCGTCCCGCGCTTGTTCTTGAGGCCGTTGGCGGCTTCGTTCTCGATCGGCGCCTGACACGGTTTCTGGTTCATGCCCGGTTCGAAGCCGCCGCACTGGACCATGAAGTTCTTGATCACGCGGTGGAAAACCGTGTTGTCGTAGTGACCGGCCTTGACGTAGGCGAGGAAGTTGGCGACCGTCTTCGGGGCCTTTTCGGCGTTGAGATCGAGGACGATGACGCCGTGGTTGGTGGTGAGTTTGATCATTGATTGGTCCTTATTTCTTGGAGATGATTTCGACGCTCTGGATGACGACCGGCGTGGTCGGCACGTTTTCGTAATAACCGGCATTGCCGGTTGGCACCTTGGCGATCTTGTCGACGACGTCCATGCCTGCGGTGACCTTGCCGAACACGGCATAGCCGAAGCCGCTCGGATCGTTGCGGTTCGGATGGTTCAGTGAATCGTTGTCCTTCAGGTTGATGAAGAACTGGACGCGCGCCGAATGCGGGTCGCGGGTGCGTGCCATGGCAATCGTCCCGCGCGCATTGGGCAGGTCGCTGGTCGCTTCGTTCTTCAGGAAGGGGGTCAGAACCTTTTTTTCTTCCATGGCCCGCGAGAAGCCGCCGCCCTGAATCATGAAATTGTCGATCACGCGATGAAAAATGGTGCCGTCGTAGAAGCCGTGCTTGACGTTGTAGAGGAATATCTCGACCGTTTTCGGCGCCTTCTCGGGGTTGAGCTCGATGGTGATCTTGCCCAGCGAGGTCGTCATTTCGACAGTCGGCGTCGCCCACACGGCAAGCGAAACGAGCAGGCCGGCGGTCAGTGCGGAGAGTTGCTTGATCATGGTGGTTTCCTGGTCGATGGTTAGCGGTTGGCAGCCGGTGCCGGCTTTGCAGACGATTTGCCCTGGGGGGCGAGCAGTTCGCGCGTCAGCGACAGCTTGGTTTTCGCGGCCTTGCTCCCGCCTTCGAGCCGGGCTGCCTTGTCGTAGGCCTGGCTGGCCAGCTTGACGTAGAGGTCGCCGAGGTTTTCATGGGCGGTCGCATACGAGGGATGGGCGCGGATCGCCATTTCCAGCGCCGTGCGCGCCCGTTCGTAATCCTTTTGCTCGGCGTAGAGCACGGCCAGGTTGTTGTAGGGTTCCGGGAGCTCGGGGTAATCCTCGGTCAGTTTGGTGTAAACGATGATGGCTTCGTCGGTCTTGTTCATTCCGCTGTAGATGACACCCTTCAAAAAGCTGGCCTGGGCGTCGTCGGGCGCAGTCGCCAGGTAGGCATCGACCTGCTTCAGCGCCTGTGGATACTGACCTTTTCTGATCAGTTTCTGGACATCGGCGAGTGGTTCGGCACAGAGCGGCGCGCTGAAGCCGATCGTCAACCCGAAGAGGACGGCCCACAGCGCTGCGGATGCCTTGAAACGAGGCTGTGGCTGGGGGGCGGAGGTCATCGCTATGCTATACTCGGCGCTGGTTTACAATCTTTTGATTCTACCAAGAACGCCAGCCAATCCCAAATTTGGCCAGCGGCTGACGGCGTTG
>CAZGPO010000040.1:0-13489 GCA_964527745.1 uncultured Dechloromonas sp. | reverse complement strand
GCATGATCATGCCGAACAGCGCGATGGTGCCGAGCAGCGCCATGAAGCCGAAAGGCTTGTTGAAAATGAGCAGGAACAGCGCGATGCCGATAATGCCAAGCGGCGCTGTCAGCAGCACCATGACGACCCGCGACACGTTCTGCAACTGGACCATCAGGACGGTGACGACGACCAGGATGAAGATCGGGATGCCGGCCATGACCGATGTCGAACCCTTGGCCGATTCCTCGACCGAACCGCCGGTGACGATGCGGTAGCCGGCGGGCAGGTCGGCGATGATCTTGTCGATTTGCGGCTGCAGGCGGGCGACGATGGTCGCCGGCTGGGTAGTGCCATACAGGCTGCCGCGTACCGTGATGGTCGGCGTGCGGTCGCGGCGCCAGATCAGGCCGGGTTCGAAGTTGTACTTGAGGCGGGCGATCTGGCTGAGCGGAACGCTCTTGCCGCTTTTTGTCGGCACCGCAAGATCGGGCAGGGCCGAGAGCTGGGCGCGCTCCTGCCGATCGCCGCGCAGCACCACGTCGATTGTCTTCTGGCCTTCACGGTAACTGGTGACCGTGAAGCCGTTGAGCGACATGTTGAGCAGCGCCGCCAGATCCTGCCCGGAAACGCCGAGCAGGCGCGCCTTGTCCTGGTCGATTTCGATCTCCACCACCTTCGACATTTCGTTCCAGTCGAAATTGACATTCGACAGTTCCGGATCGCCGTGCATGATGGCGGCGACCTCGCCGGCGATCTGCCGCAGGGTCGGGATATCCTCGCCGGAGACGCGGTACTGGACCGGGTAGCCGACCGGCGGACCATTTTCGATACGGGCGATATTGGCGCGCACGCCGGAGGCATCGTTTTCGTACAATTTGATCAGTCGACCGCGCAGGGCTTCGCGCGCCTCGACATTACGTGTCACGATGACCAGCTGGCTGACATTGCTGGCCGGCAACTGCTGGTCGAGACCGAGGAAGTAGCGCGGCGAGCCGGAACCGATGTAGGCGATGTAATGCTCGTGCTGGTCGAATTCGGCGCGGTCGCGGTCAAGCCACGCTTCGAGCCGTTTCGTCGCGGCGTCGATGGCATCCAGCGAGGCGCCTTCCGGCAGGCGCAGTTCGACATTGAGTTCGAGACGTGTCGAATTCGGGAAGAACTGTTTCTGCACCTTGCCCATGCCGACGATGGCCAGGACGAACAGCAGCAGCGTGATGCCGATGACCAGCCAGCGGCGCCGGACGCAGAAACTGACCAGCTGGCGGAAATGGTTGTAGAAGGCGGTGCCGTAAACGTCGTGGTCTTCACTGTGCGCCGGTCCGCCAAAGCCGAGGCGTTCCAGGCGCCGTGCTGTGCCAGGCCAGCGACGGGCGATCAGGCCGGGTTGGCGCGGCGCGCGCGGATCGGGCAAAAGCTTGTAGCCGAGCCACGGAATGGCGACCACGGCAGCCAGCCACGAGATGAGCAGGGCCATGGCGTTGATCTGGAAAAAAGCCAGTGCATATTCGCCAGTGGACGACTTGGCGATGGCGATCGGGATGAAACCGGCGACCGTGACCAGGGTGCCCGACAGCATCGGTCCGGCGGTGCTGGTATAGGCGAACGAAGCGGCGCGCGTGCGCTCCCAGCCCTGTTCCATCTTCACCCACATCATTTCGACGGCGATGATCGCATCGTCGACCAGCAGGCCGAGGGCGAGTACCAGGGCGCCGAGCGATACCTTGTGCAGGCCGACGTTGAACAGGTCCATGGCGAGGAAGGTGGCGGCCAGGACCAGCGGAATCGAGATGGCGACAACCATGCCGGTACGCAGTCCAAGGCTGATGAAGGTCACCAGCAGGACGACGAAGACGGCTTCGGCCAGAGCCTTGACGAAGGCGTTGATCGAACGTTTGACGGCATCCGGCTGGCTAGCCGCTTCGCCGATCTCGATCCCGAGAGGCAGATTCCGGCGCACTTCGGCCATGTGTTCCTGCAGGGCCTTGCCAAGCTGGATGATGTCACCGCCGGGTGCCATGGTGATGCCGATGGCGAGGGCCCGCTTGCCGCCGTAACGCACTTCGGGCGCCGGCGGTTCGCTGGAGCCACGCCGTACCGTCGCGATGTCGCCGAGGCGGAAAGTGCGGCTGCCGCTACGGATCAGCGTGTCGGCAACCGCCTGCACGGTGTCGAAGGCGCCGCTCGGGCGAATCTGGATGCGCTCGTCCGCCAACTCGAAGAAGCCGGCGCCGCTCACCGCGTTCTGCTGGCTCAGGGCCTGGATGATGGTCGCTTGATCGACGCCGAGGGTTGCCAGTTTGGCATTCGACAGTTCGACATAAATCTTCTCATCCTGCAGACCAAAGATTTCGACCTTGCCGGCGCCGGGAATGCGCAGCAGGCCGTCGCGCAGACGTTCGGCGAAATCCTTCAGTTGCGGGTAGTCGAGGCCTTCCGCGGTCAACGCGTAAATACTGCCGAAAACATCGCCGAATTCGTCGTTGAAGAACGGCCCCTGAATGCCTGCCGGCAAGGTATGGCGAATGTCGCCGACCTTCTTGCGGACCTGATAGAAGACATCGGGCACCTTGGGCGGTGGTGTGTTGTCCTTGGCGAAGAACATCACGGTCGACTCGCCGGGCCGCGAAAAACTCTGGATACGGTCGATGAACGCCATCTCTTGCAGCTTTTTCTCGATCTTGTCGGTCAGTTGCTGCTCGACCTGTACAGCCGTGGCGCCCGGCCAGAAGGTGCGGATTACCATCAGTTTGAAAGTGAACGGCGGGTCTTCGGCCTGGCTCAGGCGGCCGTAGGCAAAAATGCCCATCAGCGCGATCGCCAGCAGCAGGAAACCGACCAGGGTCCGGTGGTGCAGTGTCCAGTCGGACAGGTTGAAACGGTGGCTCACGGCTTAACGCTGCCGATCAGGCGGTGTTGCGGATTGCACCTCGACGGCCTGGCCGGCGCTCAGGCGGCGCTGGCCACTGAGAATTATCTGGTCGCCAACCTGCAGGCCACCGGCAATCACGACGCCATCTTCACGGAAAGCAGCAACCTCGACTGGTCGCGGCGTTGCCTTGCCGTCGCTGACCACCCATGCCTGCGGTGCCGTGCCATTGTCGACGATGGCGGTCAGCGGCACGACGATCGCCGCGCCGGCAGTCGAGCCGAGAACGACGCGGGCAGTCATTCCGAGCTGAACGGCCGGCACCGGGTCGACGACGCGGATGCGCGCCGCGTAGGTACGGGTTGCCGGGTCGGCCGCCGCCGCCAGTTCGCGCAGTTCGCCTTTCATGACGTGATCGGGCTGGGCCCAGAGCGCAACGGCGATCTGCTGCGTGACCTTCAGTTCTGCGAGGCGGCTCTCCGGGATGGCGATCGCCACCTCCTTTTCCTCCGGGCGGGCGAGTCGAAACACTGGCTGGCCGGCGCTGACGACCTGACCGGCATCGGCCAGCACGGCGGTAATCACGCCATCGTGCTCGGCCTCAAGGATGCCATAGCTGGCCTGGTTGCCACTGATCTGGCTTTGCGCCCGCGCCTGCTCAAGGCGGGCGCGGGCGCTGCGGAAGGTGTTTTCCTTGGTGTCGAAGGCAGCCTGGCTGACGAAACGCTTTTCGAGCAACCCGGCATAACGCTCGCGCTCGGCGCTGGCCGTCGTGAACTCGCTTTCGGCCGCTGCCACTTGTGCCGCTGCGGCCTGGCGCGAGAGTTGGAGGTCGGCGGGGTCGAGGCGTGCCAGCGGCTGCCCGGCCTTGACCGACATGCCGCTATCGACAAGGCGGGCGGCAATTTTTCCGCCAACCCGGAAAGCCAGGTCGACCTCGTGGCGCGCCCGGATTTCGCCGGTATAAACGGTAATCCCTGCGTCGCGCGTGGCGACCTTCTGGACCAGGACTTTCGTGACGGCAGGTGGCGCTGTTTCGTGCTTGCCGCAGGCGCTCAGGACAAGGGTCAGGCAGATTGCGGCAAGCGCGGGCGTAATCGGATAGGGGAACATCGGCAGGATAAGGGAAAGAATGCTGCAATGATAATGAACGATTGGTCAGTAACGCAACAGTTTCCGCGCTGCATCAATTGAGTCGCTACAATGAAGACCATGAACGAGGCGACAAATTACTTTTCCGGACTCGACCTTCTCGCGTCGACCGTGATCCTGCTCGACGAAGGGCTGGTCGTCCGCTATATCAACCCGGCTGGCGAAAACCTGCTCGCGGTAAGCCTGCGCTCGGTCGCCGGAAAGCCCTTGTCCGGGATCTGTACCTGCTCGACGACGTTGCAAGGAGCGCTCGACAATGCGCTCAAAAACAGCTGGGGTTATACCGGCCAGAATATCGAGTTGCGACGCGGTGATGGCGAACTGCTGCACATCAATTGCACGGTAACGCCGCTGCGTCCGAGCATGACCGCCGGGGTGCGGCTGTTAATGGAAATGCAGCCGATCGAGCAGCAACTGGCGGCGAGCCGCGAGGAGCAACTGATCGAGCAGCAGAAGGCCAGCCGTGAGCTGATCCGCAACCTGGCGCACGAGATCAAGAATCCGCTGGGCGGCATCCGGGGTGCCGCCCAGTTGCTCGAACACGAGCTAAACAACCCGTCGCTCAAGGAATACACCCAGGTCATCATCAAGGAAGCCGACCGTCTGCAGGACCTGATGCAGCGCCTGCTGACGCCGCATCGCACAATGCTGCCGTCGACGGTCAATATCCACGAAATCCTGGAGCGCGTGCGCAGCCTGCTGACTGCCGAATTTCCCGGCTCACTGGCGGTACGCCGCGATTACGATACCAGTCTGCCGGAACTGGTGGGCGACCGCGAGCAATTGATTCAAGCCGTTCTCAACGTCGGTCGCAACGCGGCGCAGGCGATGAATGGGGCCGGTGAAATCGTGCTGCGGACGCGGGTGCTGCGCCAGGTGACGCTGGCCAAGAAGCGCTATCGCCTGGCACTCGAAATCAAGGTCAGCGACAATGGCCCGGGCATCCCGGAAACGGTGCGCGAACACATGTTCTATCCGCTGGTTTCCGGCCGTGAAGGCGGCAGCGGGCTGGGTCTGACGATTGCCCAGAATTTCGTCCAGCATCACCATGGCACCATTGATTGCGTCAGCCAGCCGGGCCAGACGGTGTTTACCATCCGTCTGCCGGTGGAGCAGGCCTGAGTCTTGCTAGTTACCACGCATCGCAAATGACATGACGGGTAATAAAGCCATGAAACCGGTCTGGATCGTCGATGACGATCGCTCCATCCGCTGGGTCCTCGAAAAGACCCTGTCCCGCGAGGGTATTCCGTTCAAGAGTTTCGCTTCGGCCACCGAGGCGATCTCGCAGCTCGACCAAGGCAGCGAGCCGCCGCAGGTCCTGTTGTCCGATATCCGCATGCCCGGCCAGTCCGGGCTGGTGCTGTTGCAGGAAGTGAAGACACGCTTCCCGGCGGTACCGGTGATCATCATGACCGCCCATTCGGATCTCGAAAGCGCGGTTGCCGCCTTTCAGGGCGGTGCCTTCGAATATCTGCCCAAGCCGTTCGATGTCGATCAGGCGGTCGAACTCATCCAGCGGGCGATTGACGAGTCTATGCACCAGGTTGGTGCCTCTTCCGAAGAGGTCCTGGCACCGGAGATCCTCGGGCAGGCGCCGGCCATGCAGGAAGTTTTCCGCGCCATCGGCCGCCTGGCCCTGTCGCACGCCACCGTATTGATCAATGGTGAATCGGGTAGTGGCAAGGAGCTGGTCGCCCGCGCGCTGCATCGTCACAGCCCGCGTGCCGACAAGCCATTCATCGCCATCAACACAGCTGCGATCCCCAAGGATCTACTTGAATCGGAACTGTTCGGCCATGAACGTGGCGCCTTTACCGGTGCCCAGACGCAGCGCCGCGGGCGTTTCGAGCAGGCCGAAGGCGGCACGCTGTTTCTCGATGAAATCGGCGACATGCCTTCGGAGCTGCAGACCCGCCTGTTGCGCGTCCTGTCCGATGGGCACTATTACCGGGTTGGCGGCCACTCGCCGATCAGGGCCAATGTGCGGGTTATCGCGGCGACGCACCAGAATCTCGAAACGCGGGTCAAGGATGGGTTGTTCCGCGAAGACCTGTTTCACCGCCTTAATGTGATTCGCATCCGCCTCCCGGCGCTGCGCGAGCGGCATGAGGACATCCCGCTGCTGACCCGGCATTTCCTGCAGAAAAGTGCCCGCGAACTGGGTGTCGAAACCAAGCGCCTATCCGACGCGGCGACCGAATACCTTTGCGGCCTTGAATTCCAGGGTAACGTCCGCCAGCTGGAAAACCTCTGCCACTGGCTGACCGTCATGGCGCCCGGCCAGATGGTCGAAATCAGTGACCTGCCAGGAGAATTGCGCGAAGCCGAGTCGAGCGCGCTGACGACCGACTGGGAAAGCGGACTCGAGGCCGAAGTCGATCGTCTGCTCGCCACCGGCGTCACCGATGTGCACGGGCGGCTGGCCCAGATCTTCGAGCGCATTCTCATTTCGCGGGCGCTGGCGCGCACCGGCGGCCGGCGGATCGAGGCGGCGCTGGCGCTCGGCATCGGGCGCAACACGATCACGCGCAAGATTGCCGAACTGGGCATCGACGACGGCAAGGAGTCGGCGGCGGAGTAGAATCCGCCCATGCCGCTGATCGACCCCGCACGCCTCCAGCCCAGCCTCGGCCAGTACGCCGGGCGCTTCGATGTCGACGCGATCGCCGAATGCGACTCGACCAGCAGCGAATTGCTGCGCCGCGCCGACCGCGGCGCTCCGGCCGGCACGGTGATTGTCGCCGACCGGCAAAGCGCCGGGCGCGGGCGGCGCGGCCGGCAATGGCTTTCGGCGCCGGACGACAGCCTGACATTTTCTTTTCTCTGGCGCTTTGCCGGGTCGAACGGGCAACTGGCGGGCCTTTCGCTGGCGGCCGGTGTCGCGGTCAGCGCAGCCCTGGAGGGGCTGGGTGCCACCCGGGTGTGCCTGAAGTGGCCGAACGACGTGTTGCTCGAACGCAGTGGCGACTTCGCCAAACTGGCCGGCATCCTGATCGAGCTCGGTTCGGACCGGCGCGGCACGCAGGCCATCATCGGTATCGGCATCAACCTGCGGGCACCGGCGGACGACTTGCCCCAGCCGGCAGCCGGGCTGATCGATGCGCTGCCGGCATTGCCTGAGCGCCATGATCTGCTGGCGGCCTTGCTGGTTGCGCTGCTTGAAGTGCTGGAGCGCTTCGCCAGCGGCGGCTTCACCGCGCTGCAGTCGGCCTGGCAGCAGCGTCACGCCTGGCAGGACCAGCCGGTACGGCTGATGCACGATGACGTCGTCGAGGGCGAAGGCATTTGCCTCGGCGCTGACACGGATGGTGCCCTCCTTGTCGAAACGGCGGCCGGCATCAAGCGTTTCGTTTCCGGCGACGTCAGCCTGCGCCGCGCATGATCGTCTGTATCGACAGCGGCAACAGTCGCATCAAGTGGGGCGTCAGCGACGCCGGTGTCTGGCTTGAGAGTGGTGCGATCGATCAGGCCGATGCCGGAAAACTGGCCGGGCTGGCGCAGCGCCTGCCTCTGCCGGCGCGGGTCATGCTCGCCAATGTCGCCGGCACGGTGGCACGGGAGAAGATCGTTGCGGCGCTGGCGCCCTGGCAGTCGCTTATCCACGAAGTGAAATCGACAGCTTCCGCCGGCGGAGTCGTCAATTGTTATGAAAATCCGGCACAACTTGGCGTCGACCGCTGGTGTGCGCTGATCGGCGCCCTCGTCATGAGTGTCGCGCCGTGCGTTGTCGTCATGGCCGGCACGGCGACGACCATCGATACACTTGATGGCGAAGGACATTTCCTTGGCGGCCTGATCCTGCCAGGCTTCGACCTGATGCGCCATTCGCTGGCACGCGATACAGCGGCGCTGCCGCTGGCTGCCGGTTCCTATTCGCTTCATCCGCGCTGCACCGACGACGCCATTGTTTCCGGCTGCATCGAGGCCCAGGTCGGCGCCATCGAGCGTGCGCACGCGCGGCTTGGGGGTGGTGCCAACTGTCTGCTTTCCGGCGGCGGTGCTGCGGATCTTGGCGCGCACCTCGATGTGCCGCACCAACAGGTCGGCAATCTGGTGCTCGAAGGATTGCTGCGGCTTGCCGAAGATCACCCGGCAGTGCATGCCGCCGGCAAAATCAGCGGTTGAAGATTGCCCGCTTAGCGGCGACAATTGCCGCTGATTCGAGCGCTTTGGGGAGGGGTCATGTTCGATCCGGTCATTAACAGTCTGCCAGCCTTTGCCAGCTTCTTCGTGACGGCCGTCGTCCTGCTGCTGGTCTTTCTCGCCATCTATGTCCGGGTCACGCCCTACAACGAGCTGACCCTGATCCGCAACGGCAACGAAGCGGCAGCGATCAGTCTGGGCGGCGCCGTCGTCGGCTTTGCGTTGCCGATCGCCGTGGCGGTCGCCGTCAGCCATAACCTGTACGCGATGATCGGCTGGGGCCTCGTCGCCTCGCTCGTGCAATTGCTGACCTTCATCGCGGCGCGCCTCGCATTGCCGCAACTCAACGAAAGCATCCCTCAGGGCAAGCTGGCCTCGGGGATTTTTCTCGCTTCACTGGCAATCGGCGTCGGTATTCTCAACGCCGGCTGCATCGTCTGATCATTCAAGGAGAGTGTCATGGCATTGATGGATTTCATCAAGAAACAATTTATCGACATCCTGCAATGGACCGAGGAAGGCGACGGCACGTTGGCCTGGCGCTTCCCGATGCAGGAGATGGAAATCCAGAACGGCGCCAGCCTGACCGTGCGCGATTCGCAACTGGCCCTTTTCGTCAACGAGGGCACGGTCGCCGACGTGTTCACGCCTGGCATGTACAAGCTGACGACGCAGACGCTGCCGGTCCTGACCTACCTGAAGAACTGGGACAAGCTGTTCGAATCGCCGTTCAAGTCCGACCTTTACTTCTTCTCGACACGCACCCAACTCGACCAGAAGTGGGGTACGCCCAACCCGATCACCATTCGCGACAAGGAATTCGGCATCGTCCGCATGCGCGCTTTCGGCATCTATTCATACCACCTCAGCGATGCCAAGACCTTCTACCAAAAGATTTCCGGCACCCGTGCCAGCTATGCCCGCGACGAACTCGAAGGCCAGTTGCGCAACACGATGGTGGCCGGAATAACCGACTTGTT
This sequence comes from uncultured Dechloromonas sp., assembly GCA_964527745.1. Classification (GTDB taxonomy): domain Bacteria; phylum Pseudomonadota; class Gammaproteobacteria; order Burkholderiales; family Rhodocyclaceae; genus Azonexus. The sequence continues at coordinate 4,363 of CAZGPO010000040.1, read as the reverse complement.
CGGAGATTCGGGGGTTGCCTTCATCGACATGGCGAGCAATCAGGATGCCTTCGGCCAGGCGATGAAGTTCAAGATGGCGCCGGTCTTCGCCGAGTTTGGCCTGACACTCGATTCGCTGGTTGTGCAGAACGTGTCGCTGCCGGAAGAACTGCAGAAGGTACTTGACCAGAAGATCGGCATGAACATGATCGGCGACATGGGGCGCTTCACGCAGTATCAGGTGGCCAACGCGATTCCCGAGGCGGCGAAGAACGAGGGCGGCATGGCCGGCATGGGAGTTGGCATGGGCGCCGGTGTTGGCATGGGGCAGGTCATGGGCCAAGCGATGGCTTCGGCCATGCAGCAGGGGGCAGCGCCGAGCGCGCCTTCTGCGGTGGCGCCGGTAGCGGCAGCGACGGTTTCGGCAGACGAGGTCGTGGCGACGCTGGAAAAGCTCCATGGGCTGGTCGAAAAAGGTATCCTTAGCCAGGCAGAGTTCGAGGCCAAGAAAGCGGAATTGCTCAAAAAACTGAGTTGACCACGACAGCGTGGCCGTCTCCGCCTCCTGCCCTTCCTGCGGTGCGCCGGTCGTCTTCAAGTCGGCGGCGTCGATCTTCGCCGTCTGCGCTTATTGCCAGAGCACGCTGGTTCGTCACGATCAGGCGCTGGAAGATATCGGCAAGATGGCGGCGCTGGTCGAGGACCGCTCGCCGCTGCAACTGGGGGCGGAGGGCAGCTACAAGGGCGTCCATTTCGCGCTGATCGGGCGCATCCAGATCAAGTACAGCCAGGGCTACTGGAACGAGTGGCACCTGCTGTTCGACGACATGCGCAATGGCTGGCTCTCGGAAGCAAGCGGTGAGTATGTGCTCACATTTGCCAGATATGTCCAGGAGCCGCTGCCCAGCTTCGAGGAGTTGAAGATTGGCCAGCGCTTCGTGCTGGACAGCCAGCCGTGGACGGTCAGCAATATCGAGAATGCCGAGTGCGTGGCGGGACAGGGCGAGTTGCCATTCAAGGTCGGCGCCGGTTATCCGGTCGCTGCGGTCGACCTCAGAAATGCCACGAATTTCGCGACCCTCGATTATTCGGAAACGCCGCCTCTACTTTTCGTCGGCGAGCCAGTCGCTTTCGCGTCTCTGAAGATGAACGGTCTGCGCGAGGGCATGCCGATCCCGACGGCGACCGTCGCGGCACAGGTTTTTCGCTGCCCGAACTGTGGCGCCCCGTTGCAGTCGCGTTCGCGGGATGTCGTAGCGGTTGGTTGCGCGACTTGCGGCGCCGTCGTCGACACTGCCGACCAGAACTACAAATTGCTTTCGAAGGCGTTGGGCAGTCGTGACGAGCAATACAGACCGCGCATTCCGCTTGGCAGCAAGGGTGTGCTTGAGGGGGGGCTGGTCGAGGTCATCGGCTTTCTGGTCAAACGCAGCACGGTCGACGGGGTCGACTATGACTGGCGCGAATACCTGCTCGCCGGCGATGGTCCACAGAGTCGCGGAACCTACCGCTGGCTCACCGAATACAACGGACACTGGAATGTCGTCGACGTACTCTCCAATCCGCCGACCGGCAGCGGCGCGCCGGAGCTGAGCGCGGTTCAGTTTGGCGGCCAGTCATTCAAACATTTCTCGACGACGCCGGTTGCCGAGGTGATCCAGGTCACCGGCGAATTCACCTGGCGCATCCGGCGCGGCGAAACCAGCCGCGTCGTCGATTACGTCGCACCGCCGCTGATACTGTCGCGCGAATCGACGAGCAACGACCTCAACTGGTCGCTCGGCAGCTACGTCGCCCCCGAGGCGATCGCCAGTACCTTCAATCTGCCCGGAAGGATGATTGCGCCGGTCGGTGTTTATGCCAACCAGCCCAATCCGTGGGCGGAAACCCGGCGCCGCGGGTGGGGCCTGTTCTGGAAACTGGCGCTGGCGGCGATCGTGTTGCAGGTCTTCTTTGCATTCCTTGGTGGCAGCAATACGCTGTTGCGCCAGGATCTGGCCTTCTCGCCGCAGGCCGGCGACGAAACCCTGGTCACCCGAGAATTTGAAGTGCGGGGCAAGCCGCGCAAACTCACCGTGCGCAACTCGACGACGCTCGACAACAACTGGATCGGCCTCGACCTGATGCTGGTTAACAAGACAACCGGCGAGGCGTGGCCGGTGACGCGCGAACTGGCCTACTACTACGGTCGGGATGGCGGCGAAAGCTGGTCGGAAGGGAGCCGCGACGATGCCGTGGTGTTCCGCGACATCCCGCCCGGTACCTATTATCTGACGGTCGACCCAGAAATCGCGCCTGAAAAGCGGGTGCCGGTGCGCGACGTCATCGAAGTTTCCAGCGGCGGCGCCGGCTGGTCGAATTTCATCTTGCTGATGCTGGCGTTGGCCTTTTTTCCGATTTTTGCGCACATCCGCCACGCCGCTTTCGAGACCGGCCGCTGGGCCGAGAGCGACCATGCGCCGGTGGCCAGCAGTGACGACTCGGACGGGGACGACTGATGTTCGGCAAATTGAATCTGGCAACCGGAATCCTCGCGCTACTGCTCTTCGTCTACGCGCAGTACCAGGGCTGGAACCTGTTCGACAACGTTGCCAATCCCGCCAAGGGGGGCACTGGGAGCAGCCGCATTTATCACAAGTAATTGACGTTGAGGTTGGTCAAGCGCCGACGTCGAAGCAGAGATACTTGATTTCCAGATAGTCCTCGATGCCGTATTTCGACCCTTCTCGGCCAATGCCGGACTGCTTGATGCCGCCGAACGGCGCCACCTCGTTCGACATGAGGCCGGTGTTGATGCCGACCATGCCGTATTCGAGTGCTTCGCTGACGCGCCAGCAGCGGGCGACGTCGCGCGAATAGAAATAGGCGGCGAGGCCGAACTCGGTGGCGTTGGCCATCGTCAGCGCCTCGGCCTCGGTTTCAAAGCGGAACAGCGGTGCCACCGGCCCGAAGGTTTCCTCACGGGCGACGCGCATCGCCGGTGTCACGTCGGCCAGCACCGTCGGCTGGTAGAAATTGCCGCCGCGTTCGTGACGGGTGCCGCCGCACAACACGCGGGCACCTTTGGCCAGTGCATCAGCAACGTGCGCCTCGACCTTGGCCAGTCCCGAGTCGTCGATCAGCGGACCCTGCACGACACCTTCGTCGGCGCCGGCGCCAACTTTCAGTTCCGCGACTCCCGCCGCCAATTTGCGCGCGAACTCCTCATAAACGCCGGATTGCACCAGGACGCGGTTGGCGCAAACACAGGTCTGGCCGGTGTTGCGGTACTTTGCGATCAAGGCGCCGTTGACCGCAGCGTCGACGTCGGCGTCGTCGAAGACGATGAAAGGCGCGTTGCCGCCCAGCTCGAGCGACAACTTCTTGATGGTCGGCGCGCATTGCGCCATCAGCAGACGACCGACCTCGGTCGAGCCGGTGAAGGACAGCTTGCGCACGATCGGGCTGGCCGTCAGTTCGCCGCCGATCGCCACCGGGTCGCCGGTCAATACGTTGAAGACACCAGCCGGGAAGCCGGCCTCCTCGGCCAGCACGGCGAGAGCCAGCGCGGTCAGCGGCGTCTGCTCGGCCGGCTTGACGACCACCGTGCAGCCGGCAGCCAGCGCCGGTGCGACCTTGCGCGTGATCATCGCGAGCGGGAAATTCCACGGCGTGATCGCCGCGCAGACACCGATCGCCTGCTTGATGACCACCAGGCGCTTGTCCTCCACCGTCGTCGGGATGGTCTCGCCATAGACGCGCTTGCCTTCTTCGGCGAACCACTCGACGAACGAAGCACCGTAGGTCACCTCGCCCCGCGCCTCGGTCAGCGGCTTGCCGCACTCGGCGGTAATCATCCGGGCAAGATCCTCGGCGTTCTGGTTGATCAGAACGAACCAGCGCTGCAGCATCTGCGCCCGCTGTTTCGCTGTTTGTGCCCGCCAGGCAGGCAATGCCGCATCGGCAGCGGCAATGGCGCGCTGCGTTTCCGATGCGCCGCAATCCGGTACTTCGGTCAGCAGCAATCCGCTGGCCGGGTCGCGCACCGCGATGCTTGCGCCGCTGTCGGCCTTGACCCAATTTCCGCCAAAAAAGACACTCGACCGCAACAATACCTGACTCTGAATGAGCATACCCTTGAAAAATCCTGTAAAAACTGTAAGTTATGAATTGTTTGAAGAAAACACCTTAATAATGCGCGCTTCCACCCTGCTGCCGCTGTCGCTGATCGTTTTCCTGGTTGCCGCCTGTAGCGGCCCGGCGCAGCGCCCTGCGACGTCCTGGGCCAATATAGCGCAACCGTCCGAGATCAGCGAAAAAGGCAATGAGGTCGCCCTCTACGCGCTCGACCTGATCGACACTGGTTATCGCTTTGGCGGCAAGAACCCGGAGGCAGGACTCGATT
>CAZGPO010000039.1:0-13615 GCA_964527745.1 uncultured Dechloromonas sp. | reverse complement strand
TTGGCCAGATTGCCGCTTTCCTTGGCCGCAAGAAACAGGGCTTCGGCGTAAGGGCGGGCGATAGTGACGGATTCGGCCATTGCTTACAGGTCCTGTTTCAGGGCGACCAGCATGTCGGCATGCGCGGACGCGTTGATTTCCTTGCGCAGGATCTTCTCGGCACCGGCAACCGCCAGTTCAGCGACGCGCTCGCGTAGCTGCTGTTTGGCACGTTCGACTTCCTGGTCGATTTCGGACTTGGCCCCGGCGATAACCTTGTCGGCTTCGATCTTGGCAACGCCCTTGGCTTCTTCGACGATCTGCTGCGCACGCTTTTCGGCTTGCGCCACGAGATCCGCGGATTTCTCCTTGGCTTCGCGCAGCGCATCGGCTGAACGTTTGGCCGCGAGCTCCTGCTCGTGCTTGCCACGTTCGGCCGCTGCCAGGCCTTCGGCGATCTGTGCTTGACGGGTGGCCATCGCTTTTTGCAGTGGCGGCCAGACATACTTCATCGTGATCCAGATGAAGACCGCAAACCAGATTGCCTGGCCAATCAGTGTCGCGTTGATATTCACGCTAACCTCCTGGTATTAAGGGTTACAGGCGCGTGGATGCTTACTTGACCAGAGCGATGAACGGATTGGCGAAGAGCATGAACAGGGCAATACCGACACCGATCATGGTCACCGCGTCGAGCAGGCCGGCGACGATGAACATCTTGACCTGCAGGGTCGGGATCATTTCCGGCTGGCGGGCAGCGCCTTCCAGGAAACGGCCGCCGAGGATACCGAAGCCGATGGCGGTGCCCAGAGCACCGGCACCGATCAGGATGGCCACAGCAATGGCGGTGTTGGAGAGAACGGTTGCGAGTTCCATGTTTACTCCTCAGTAAGGTAGGGGTTGTTGCGGTTAAAGTTTAAAAACGACGGGAAACTGCCAAAACACTTAGTGCGACTCTGCGGCCATCGACATGTACACAATGGTCAGCATCATGAACACAAAGGCTTGCAGGGTGATGATCAGGATATGGAACAGCGCCCAGGGCAAGGCCAGGGGAAGTTGCCAGATGCCGAGCAGGGCAATCAGGATGAAGACCATTTCGCCAGCGTACATGTTGCCGAAAAGTCGCAGGGACAGCGAGATCGGCCTGGCGATTTCTTCGACGACACGGAACAGGAAGTTGACCGGAGCGAGCTTGATGCCGAACGGGACGGCGAACACTTCATGCATGAAATGACCGAAACCCTTCACTTTCAAACCCATGAAGATGCTGATCAGGAACACCGTGATCGACATCGCGAAGGTCAGGTTGGGGTCGGTGGTCGGCACCACCTTCAGGTAATTGATGCCAACGAAACCGGCCAGTGTCGGCAGGAAGTCTACCGGAATCAGGTCCATGGCGTTCATGACGAACACCCAGACGAAAATGGTGATGGCGAGCGGGGTAACCAGCGCACTCTTGCCGTGGAAAGTGTCCTTGACCTGCTGATCGACCAGACCGACGACCATTTCGACGAAATTCTGCAGGCCGCCTGGCACGCCGGAAGTCGCTCTCGCGGCGACCTTGGCCATCAGACCGAAGACGAGGAGGCCGAGCAAGCCGGAAACGACCAAGGTATCGAGGTGGAAACTCCAGAACCCGTGACAGTGACCTGCGGCATCCCGGGCAGCGTCCGAACAGACGGTCAGGTTGGTCAGGTGGTGTTGAATATAGCCTGTTGTGGTCAGCGTGCCGCCATCAGCGCTCATGATTTCTCCAGTCAGCCTAGCGTTGCTTCAAGAGTGCCACCCAGAAGATGACAAAGGTTGATGCATAGCCAAGGAAGAGCGGCAAGGCCGATACTTCCTTGTACCCCCAAAAAACCAGCGCAAACCCGGCGAAAGTCAGGGCAAACTTCAACCCCTCTCCGGCCGATTGCGCCCGATACAGCCTGAGCGGGTCATCGCCTGTCGTCATCCGCATGGCCCGGAGCACATACCCCAAGTTGGCGAGGATGCCGATTGACCCCCCGATCAGCGTCGAGACTGCTGCGTTACCACTGGCGAATATCCAAGCGACGATCGCCAGAAAGATTGCCAGCGCCGCTTGTCGACTGAGTATCCAGCTTACATGCGGGTGCACAACAGGCCCCAACTGAAAACTGTGCGAGTGTATCCAAGTCTTATACAAGAGTCAATTGTTGCGGCGCACAAAGTTGCTATTTTTCTGCATTCAAAAACACCTGCTTTCATCGTCTGAGAATTACCCGCGCAGGCGCGCAAGCAGTCCCTCAAGCTGGTCGAGACTGGCGAAATCGATTGTCACCTTGCCCGCCCCTTTTTTGTTGGAACGGATCGCCACGTTGGTTCCCAATCCATCCGAAAGTTCTTCCTGCAAACGCAGCAGATCGCGGTCCGCTTCCCGCTCCGGCGCCTTCCGTGGCGGGTTGAGGAGATGCTGGACCAGGCGCTCGGCTTCACGCACCGACAACCCCTTGTGGACGATGCGCTGGGCCAACGCGACCTGCTGTCCGCCCGCCAGCGGCAGCAGCGCCCGGGCATGGCCCATGTCGAGCTTGCCGTACATCAGCATTTCCTGAACGGTTGCGGTCAACTGCAATAAACGCAGCAAATTGGTCGCCGCCGGGCGCGAACGACCAACCGCATCGGCCGCCTGCTGATGGGTCAGGCCGAATTCATCGATCAGGCGCTGCAGGCCTTGCGCCTCTTCGAGCGGGTTGAGATTTTCGCGCTGGATATTTTCGATCAGGGCCATCGCCAGCGCCTGCTCATCCGGGATGCTGCGCACCAGCACCGGCACTTCGCCGAGCCCGGCCTGCTGCGCGGCGCGCCAGCGGCGTTCGCCGGCGACGATTTCGTAGCGCTCGGCGCCCGGCGTGCTGTCGGTGGCACGGACCAGGATCGGCTGCATGACGCCCTGAGCCTTGATCGAAGCCGCCAGTTCGGCCAGCGACGCTTCGTCCATTTGGGTGCGCGGCTGATATTTGCCGGGGCGCAGGCGGTCGACCGGCAGACTGCGCTGTTCATCACCATGCGGCTTGTCGCTGCCGGCAAGCAGCGCATCGAGGCCGCGGCCGAGTCCTTTCATCTTGATCATGGGGCGACCCTTTCGAGAATTTCCCTGGCGAGCGCCGTATAGGCTTGCGCGCCCTTCGAGTTTTTGTCAAAGGCATTGACCGGCTTGCCGTAGGAGGGCGCTTCGGCGAGCCTGACGTTGCGCGGCACGATGGTTCGGTAAACCTTGCTGCCGAAATGGCTTTCCAACTCGTTCGACACCTGCTGGGTCAGCGTGCTCTGAGCGTTGAACATGGTGCGCAGCAGACCCTCGATTTCCAGGCGCGAATTGAGGTGGGTACGCACCTTGCGCAGGGTTTCGACGAGATCGGAGAGTCCTTCCAGCGCGTAATACTCGCATTGCATCGGGATCAGAACCGAGTCGGAAGCAACCAGACCATTGACCGTCAGCATGTTGAGTGCCGGCGGGCAATCGATCAGGATGAAATCGTAGGTCGCATGGCCGGCCCGCAGCGCATTCCGGAGGCGGTATTCGCGTTGCTCGAGATCGATCAGCTCGACTTCGGCGCCGGCCAGTTCGCGATTGGCCGGCAACACGTCGAAACCAAATTCGGTCTGCAGGCAGACTTCGGCCAGCGTCGCGGCGCCGATCAGCAGTTGGTAGACCGTCGGCAGCGCCTCTTTCTTGGTGATTCCTGCCCCGGTCGTCGCGTTACCTTGCGGATCGAGATCGATCAGCAGGACACGCCTGCCTTCGGCGGCCAGCGAGGCGGCCAGATTGACCGCTGTCGTCGTCTTGCCGACGCCGCCTTTCTGGTTGGTGATGGCGAGTACTTTCATGACCCGGCTTTCAAAATTATCAAATGTCGTTCGGCGTCCAGCCCCGGCACCGTCAGCGGAATAACCGCTTCAACCACGATATCGGCCGGCAATGCATCGATTTCAGCATCCGGACACACGCCTTTCATGGCCAGCCAGCGCCCGTCCGGGGCCAGCAAATGGCGCGTCAGGCCAACGAAGACTGCCAACTCGGCAAAGGCACGGGCGCAGATCTGAGCAAACTGTCCAGCCATTTTCTCGACCCGGACATGGTGGACCGTAACATTTTTCAGGCCCAGTTCGATCGCGACCTGTTGCAGGAAGCTGGCTTTTTTCTGCACCGTATCAACCAGCGTGACCGCCAGATCCGGACGGGCGATGGCCAGTGCGATACCGGGCAGGCCGCCGCCGCTGCCGACATCGAGCAACGGGCCATCGCCGATGTTGGGCAGGATGGCCAGTGAATCGAGAAGGTGGTTCGAAATCGCCTGTTCCGGATCGCGTAGCGCCGTCAGGTTGTAGGTCTTGTTCCACTTGAGCAGCAGATCGCGGAAGGCAAGCAGTTGCTGCTGCGCGTTATCGGGCAGGTCGAGGCCAAGGACCGCCAGACCGGCGGCGAGGGCAGGCCGACTCATGCCGCCCGCGACAGGTTGAATCGCTTGAGATGGATCAGCAACAGCGAAACCGCCGCTGGCGTGATGCCCTGGATACGCGAAGCCTGGCCGATGGTCTGCGGCTTGTGCAGCACCAGCTTCTGCTTGACCTCGTTGGACAGTCCGGCAACCGTCGAGTAGTCGAGATCGGCGGGCAGCAACGTGTTTTCAAAGCTGCCCGAGCGAGCCACCTCCTCTGCCTGACGGTCGATGTAGCCCTGATACTTGGCCGATATTTCGAGCTGTTCGACGACCGCATCGTCGATTTCCGGCAATTCCTGCGGTCGACCGTCGATTTCGAGCGAAATCACGCCAGGGTAGGAAATTTCCGGCCGGCGCAGCAGTTCGAACAGGCTGTATTCGTGCTCGATGGCCTTGCCCAGCACACGCACGGCTTCTTCGGCCGGCAGGATTTTCGGATTGACCCAGGTCGATTTCAGGCGCTCCTGCTCGGCGGCGATGGCGTCGCGCTTGCGGCTGAAAGCGGCCCAGCGCTCATCGTCGACCAGACCAAGTTCGCGGCCCTGTTCGGTCAGGCGCAGGTCGGCGTTGTCTTCGCGCAGGCTCAGGCGATACTCGGCGCGGCTGGTGAACATCCGGTAGGGGTCTGAAACGCCGCGCGTGATCAGGTCGTCGACCAGCACGCCGAGGTAGGCCTCGTTGCGCTTCGGGCACCAACCTTCGCGGCCTTTGACGTAGTTGACGGCGTTGATGCCGGCAAGCAACCCCTGCGCCGCCGCTTCCTCGTAACCGGTGGTGCCGTTGATCTGGCCGGCGAAGAACAGGCCGGCGACGGACTTGGTTTCCAGCGTGTCCTTGAGGGCGCGCGGATCATAAAAATCGTATTCGATGGCGTAGCCGGGACGCAGGATGTGGCAATTTTCGAGACCGCGGATCGAACGAACCAGCGCCAACTGGATGTCGAAAGGCAGGCTGGTAGACACACCGTTCGGATAGATTTCGTGCGTCGTCAGGCCTTCCGGTTCAAGAAACAGGTTGTGCTTGTTTTTGTCGGCGAAGCGGTGGATCTTGTCCTCGATCGACGGGCAGTAGCGCGGACCGACGCCTTCGATGACGCCGGTGTACATCGGCGAACGGTCGAGCCCGCTGCGGATGATGTCGTGCGTGCGCTCGTTGGTCTCGGTGATCCAGCACGGCAACTGGCGCGGGTGCTGGGCGGCATTGCCGAGGAAGGAGAAGACCGGCAGCGGATCGTCCGAATGCTGCTCCTCCATCACCGAAAAATCGATGGTCTTGCCGTCAAGGCGCGGCGGCGTGCCGGTCTTCAGGCGACCTTGCGGCAGGTTCAGTTCCTTGAGGCGGGCGGCCAGCGAGACCGAGGGCGGATCGCCCATGCGGCCGCCGGTGTAGTTCTCAAGCCCGACGTGGATCTTGCCGTTGAGGAAGGTGCCTGCGGTCAACACCACGGATTGGGCCAAAAAGCGGATGCCCAGTTGCGTCACCGCGCCGCAAACCTTGTCGCCCTCGACGATCAGGTCGTCGCAGGCCTCGGCAAAGATGGTCAAATTAAGCTGATTTTCGAGTCGACCGCGGATCGCCTGCTTGTACAGCACGCGATCGGCCTGGGCGCGGGTGGCGCGCACCGCCGGGCCTTTCGAGGCATTGAGGATGCGGAACTGGATGCCGGCTTCATCGGTCGCCGCCGCCATCGCCCCGCCCAGCGCATCGACCTCGCGCACCAGGTGGCCCTTGCCGATGCCGCCGATCGACGGGTTGCAGCTCATCGCCCCCAGCGTGTCGAGGTTGTGCGTCAGCAGCAGCGTGTTCGCCCCCGCCCGCGCCGCGGCAAGCGCGGCCTCGGTGCCGGCGTGGCCGCCGCCGACGACGATGACATCGAAACGGGTGGGATAAAGCATGGAAATTGGAATGTTGCGGCGCAGTAATGGACCGCCGATTTTACGTCAGGTCGCTGAAAAATCACAGGTTTTCCCCGCTCGCGGCGCGTCGCCATCTGATCCGTGCGACCGGCCGGTAACATCCTGAAACGATTTATTGCGAGTGAAATTCATCCGCTCAGGCTCTAATAGCGTTAATCGGGTACGCGGCAAACAATACGGATGGCCGCGATTGACGGAGTTGATGATGCCTTCCCTGTTTCGCCATCTTTTCGGGCTGATCGTTCTGATCGGTTTTCTGACGCCGGCCTTTGCTGAAAGCGACCCGCCGGCCCGGGTCGGTCGCCTGTCGCTGGCCGAAGGTGACGTGATTTTCCGCGCCGACCGTCAGGATCCCGGCAATCCGGCCGTCGTCAACTGGCCGGTCAGCAGTAGCGCCATCGTCGACACGGGGGCGCGCAGCCGGGCCGAAGTCTGGATCGGCTCGACCGCTTACCGGCTGGCCGGTAACAGCCGGGCGGAATTCGTCACCGTCGACGACCGCCGCGTGAACCTCCAATTGGCGACCGGCACGCTGGCCGTCACCCTGCACGACCGCGACCAGGCTGACGATCTCGAGATCGAAACACCCGAGGGGCGGGTCCGCTTCGCCGGCACCGGTCGCTACCGGATCGAGGCCTGGCCCGACCGGACGACCGTCGCTGCCCAGTCAGGCAGCGCCGAGGTGTTTACCGACGATCGATCGCTCACCGTACGCGCCGGAGAAATGGCCACCATTCGCGGACGCGGCCCCGCCAGCGTGGAATCTGCCCCCTATGGCGATGAATTCGACACCTGGGTTTCGGCGCGTGACAACGAGGGGAAATCGGCGCTCGCCCGGCGCAATGTCTCACCCTACATGACCGGCTATCAGGATCTCGATGCCTACGGCGACTGGGATAAGGTCGACGACTACGGCACGGTATGGTACCCGCGCACCGTCGGCGCCGGCTGGGCGCCCTATAGCGACGGCCGCTGGGCCTGGATCGAGCCTTGGGGGTGGACCTGGATCGACGCCGCGCCCTGGGGTTTCGCGCCCTTCCACTACGGGCGCTGGGTACAGGTCGGCGGGCGCTGGGGCTGGGCGCCGGGCGCCTACACCGCCCGCCCGGTGTACGCACCGGCACTCGTCGGCTGGTACGGCAATCCGGGCTGGAGCGCCAGTTTCAGTTACGGCTCGGCCCCGGCGGTCGGCTGGTTTCCGCTGGCGCCGCGCGAAGTCTATGTGCCGGCTTATCGCACCAGCCCGACCTACCTGCGCCAGATGAACGTCACGCATGTTCACGATGCCCGGGAAATCGAGCGCGCCGCGCGACCCGATTATCGGCCCCGTTACCGGCACAGCGGCCAGCCGCACGCCGTCACGGTGGTACCGGCGAACACGCTGCGCGAGGGCAGGCCGGTTGCCGGCGCCACCGTCAGGCAGCACGACATGCGCGAACTCGGCAAGGCGCCGCTGGCCAGCCGGGCACCCGGTCGCGACTGGCTGCCACCGGCCGCTACCGCCGCACGTCCCGCGCCGCACGGCCAATCCGGCTCCCGTCCGGGGCGCCAGGCGATGCCGCCGCCCGCCGTTCACCAGCAGACACCGAACGATATGCCACGCCGGGCGTCGGAATTTCCACGCGGAATTTCGCCGCCGGCCAACCAGCCCCCTGATAGCCGCACAAATACCGCTACAAGCCGGCCGCAGCCGATGCCCGGCCCGAATGCTGACGGCCGCGCAAGGCAGTCTCCTTCCCTGGAACAGCGGCCGGCACGGATAGCCGCGCCAGTTGCCCCGGCCATGCCGGCAGCCCCGCGCGTGGAACGCGAACCGCGGCAACCACTGGCCCCGCCCAGCGCACCGCGCGAGGAGCGCCGCTACCAGCCGCCACCGATGCGCGAAATTCAGCAACCGGCGCCGCAACCGCGGCCCGAGGTACATCGCGCAATGCCACGCGAACGGCCGGCACCCGCGATGCGCGAAGCACCGCGCCCGATGCCGGCGCCGGGCGGCCTGCCACGCGCGTTGCCCCGCAGCGACCCACGCCAGGCGCCAGCGGGCGATGGCCATCGCGGCGGTAACCAGGGACGCAATGATCGCCCGGACGGGCGCGGTCCGCGTTAACTGCGCATTGACCAATTTCCGGTCGACACCGGCAGCAGCTCAGTGCTTGTGGCCGAGGCCGAGGTAGCTCTCGATGACACGCGGATCGGCGGCCAGTTCGGCGCTCGGCCCGGCCAGCGACACCTCGCCGGTTTCCAGCACGTAGCCGTAGTCGGCTATCTGCAGTGCGGCGCGGGCATTCTGCTCGACGAGCAGAATGGCGACCCCGGTTTCCTTGAGTTCGGCAATGATGCGGAAAATTTCCTTGATGATCAGCGGCGCCAGCCCGAGGCTCGGTTCATCGAGCATCAGCAGCTTCGGCTTGGCCATCAGCGCGCGGCCCATCGCCAGCATCTGGCGCTCGCCGCCGGATAGCGTTCCGGCAAGCTGGGCACGACGTTCCTCGAGGCGCGGGAATAGTTCGAAAACCTCGTCCATCGTTTCCATGTGGTCACGGTGACCAGTTCGATAGCGGTCGAAGGCACCTAGTACGAGATTGTCTTCGACGCTCATTTCGGCGAACAGCTCGCGCTTTTCGGGAACCAGCGTCATCCCGTGGCGGACCAACTGTTCGACCTGCCGTTCGCGACCCTGTGCGTGACCCATATAAACAATATCGCCGGCGACCGGCAGCAGCCCCATTAGCGCCTGCAGCATCGTCGTCTTGCCGGCGCCATTGGGGCCGATCACGGTGACAATTTCGCCACGACCGATGGTCAGGCTGATATCGTGCAAAGCCTCGACCTTGCCGTAGGAAACCGACAGATTCCGGACGTCGAGAATGGCTTCATGTTCGTGCAGGTGCGGATGCTTGGTCGTCATCAGTCCACTCCGCCCAGGTAAGCCTCAAGCACTTTCGGGTCACGCTGGACTTCTTCCGGCTTGCCCTCGGCGATCTTCTCGCCAAATTCCATGACCACGACGCGGTCGGCAAGCCCCATGACGAAATCCATGTCGTGCTCGACGAGCAGGATGCCCATACCCTCGGCACGCAGCTTGCGCAGCAACTCGGCCAGCGCCTGTTTTTCCTTGTAGCGCAAACCGGCTGCCGGTTCGTCGAGAAGCAGCAGGCAAGGGTCGGAGGCCAGCGCCCGCGCAATCTCGACGATCCGCTGCTGGCCGAGCGACAGGCTGCCGGCGGGATCGAACAGGCGCTCGCCAAGGCCGACCCGCTCTATCTGGCGTACCGCTTCGGCAAGCAGGCGATTTTCTTCGCCCCGATCAAGACGTAGCGCCGCTGAAATGAAACCCCTGGTTCCGCGCAGGTGGGCGCCGATGGCGACATTTTCCAGAACCGACATCTGGCCGAGCAGGCGGACGTGCTGAAATGTTCGGCTCATGCCGCGACGGGCAATTTCGCGCGCGGCGAGCTCCTCGGTCGACTCGCCAAGGAAGGCGATCTTGCCCGCGGTTGCCGGGTTGGCCGCCGAAATACAGTTGAACATCGTACTCTTGCCAGCGCCATTCGGACCGATCAGCGCCATGACTTCGCCGGCCTTCACGGTCAGCGCCATGTTGTTGTTGGCGACCAGACCACCAAAACGCTTGGTCACCTCGCTCGCATCGAGCAGTAGCACGCCTGGTTCGGTCGACCCGCGTTTGGCAAGCGGTTCCGCCTGCGGGATTTCCCGGCGCAGGGTGCGCACCGGCAGCAGTCGCATGAGTAGTGGCCACAGGCCGGCACGCGCCTTTTGCAGGATCAGAACCATCGCGATGCCAAATACGATGATCTCGAAATTGCCGCTCTGGCCAAAAATCTGCGGCAGCCAGTCCTGCAGCCATTGCTTGAGAACAGTGATCAGGCCGGCCCCGAGAACGGCACCCCAGACATGGCCGATGCCACCGACAACCGCCATGAACAGGTATTCGATACCCTGCGTGAGCGAGAACGGCGTCGGATTGATGAAGCGCTGCATGTGGGCGTAGAGCCAGCCGGAAATGCTCGCCAGCAACGCTGCGAGCAGAAAGATCTTGATCTTGGTGCGATAGGTATCGATACCCATCGCCTCGGCCATCACCGTCCCCCCGGGGAGCGCCCTGATCGCCCGGCCGTCGCGCGAATCGAGCAGATTCCGGACGGCGACGATGGCCAGCAGCACGACAATCCAGATCAGGTAATAGAATTCGCGGCCCGACTTGAGCTCCCAGCCGAACAGCGATACCGGCGGGATGCCGGTAATGCCGGTGTGGCCGCCGAGAAACTCCAGGTTGCCAAACAGAAAATAGAGGCTGATACCCCAGGCAATGGTTCCGAGCGGCAGGTAGTGACCGCCCATGCGCAGCGTGATAAAGCCAAGAAAGAAGGCCACGCCGCCAGTGATGGCGAGTCCGATGAACAACGTGACCCACGGCGAAAAGCCGTGCGTCGTCGTCAGCCAAGCAGTCGTGTAGGCGCCGAGCCCGACGAAAGCCGCCTGGCCAAAGGAGGTGAGGCCGCCGACACCGGTCAGCAACACCAGCCCAACCGCGACGATGGCATAGAGTCCGATGTAATTGAGCAGCGTGACCGAGAATTCGGGCAGCGCCAGGGGAGCAAGCAGCAACAGGCCGACGAAGACGGCGAACGGCAGATACCGGCGCCAGCGGCTGGTGACCTTTGAGTGCCGGGGATCGGCGCTGACAATGTCGGTATGCTCATCGTCATCTTCGGCATGGTGCGTGGTCAGCGAACGCCAGACCAGCACCGGGATGATCAGCGTAAACACGATCACTTCCTTGAAGGCGCTGGCATAGAACGAGGAATAGGATTCGAGCAGGCCGACCAGCACGGCGCCGAGCGCGGCGACCGGGTAGGAGGCGAGGCCGCCGATGATGGCGCCGACGAAACCCTTGAGGCCGATCAGGAAGCCGGAATCGTAGTAAAGCGTGGTCACCGGGGCGATCAGGATGCCCGAGAAGGCGCCGATCGCCGCTGCCAGCATGAAGCACAGCTTACCAGCGAGAACCGGCGGGATGCCCATCAGACGTGCACCGGTGCGGTTCATCGCGGTCGCCCGCAGCGCCTTGCCGTAGATGGTGCGCTCGAAGAAGAAATAGAGGCCGATGATCAGCAGCGCCGAGGCGACGACGATGAGGATGGTCTGACCCTGCAGCGGCGCGCCGGCCAGTTCAAAGCTGATGTCGGTAAAGGCCGGCGTCCGTGAACCTTCGGCCCCGAAAAACAGGAGGCCGAGACCGATCATCGCCAGATGTACCGCGACCGAAACGATCAGCAGGACGAGAACCGAGGCGCTGGCCAGTGGCTGGAAGGCGATGCGGTAGATCATCGGCCCCATCGGCACGACCAACAGCATTGACACGATGACCTGCACCCACAGCGGCAATTGGGTCGGTGGCACGACAAACAGGGCGCCGGCGCCGGCCAGCGGCAGGCCGATGTTGTAGATCAGCAAAGGCGGCAGCTTACGGAAACGTCCTGCGCGGACCAGTTTGACCCCGTCAATCAGCGCTACCGTTGTACCCAGCGCCAACAGCAGCCAGACCGTACCCGGCACCTTGCCGGCCTGCAGCGCGGCCAGGGTCAGCGCGCCATAAGCGACGAATTCGCCCTGCGGGATAAAAATGACCCGGGTAACCGTAAACACCAGCACCAGGGCGAGAGCCAGCAGGGCATAGACAGCGCCGCCGGTGATGCCATCCTGGCCGAGCAGGAGAAAGATTTGCAGATCCATCGATCAGCGTAACCGGCAGCACCGGGAGCGCCCGGAAAGCACGGCTGTTCCCGGCGGCAATCGAAGCCTCCGGAATGACGCAGCGAACATGGCAACGATATCCCTCACCCTCGCGACAGGCGGCGGATTACTTGAGTAATTTCCAGGTATTGTTTTCAATGGTCACCATGACCCGCGCGCGCTGATCGAATCCCTGATGATCGTTCGCTGTGATATTGAAGACTCCATGCGCGCCCGGCAGATTCGTCGTGCTTTCCAGCGTGTCGCGCAGGGCATGGCGGAATTCCTTCGTTCCCGGCTGGCCCTTCTTCAGCGCCTGCGGAATGGCGTTCTGCAACAGCAAACCGGCATCCCAGGCGTGGCCGCCGAAGGAACTGACACTACCCTTGCCGTGGACCGCTTCATATTTGGTGACATACTCCAGCGCCGATTTCTTGACCGGATTGTCGTTCGGCAACTGCGCAGCGACCACCATCGGGCCGACCGGCAGCAGCGCACCTTCGACATCCTTGCCGCCAACGCGCAGGAAGTCGTTGTTGGCGACGCCATGCGTCTGATAGATCAATCCCTTGTAACCCTTTTCCTTGAGCGATTTCTGCGGCAATGCAGCCGGCGTACCGGCCCCGCCGATCAGCACGGCATCGGGCTTGGCAGCCATGATCTTGAGGATCTGGCCGGTCACCGAGGTATCGTTGCGCTGATAGCGCTCGCTGGCGACGATCTTCAGATTGCGCGCCTCGGCGATCTTGGCGAACTCCTTGTACCAGCCTTCGCCATAGGCATCGGCAAAGCCGATGAAGGCGACCGTTTTCAGGTTCTTGTCGGCCATGTTCTGGACGATGGCGCTCGCCATCTGCGCGTCGTTCTGGGCGGTTTTGAACACCCACTTCCGCTTGTCGTCCATCGGTTCGACGACGATGGCCGACCCGGCCATCGAAATGAGCGGGGTTTCGTTGTCGACCGCAACGTCCATCATGGCCAGCGAATTCGGCGTCGTGGTCGAACCGATAACCACGTCGACCTTGTTTTCAGTGATCAGCTTCTTGATGTTCTTGGCCGCCGCTGTCGGATCGGTGGCATCGTCGAGGACGATATAGTTGATTTTCTGGCCAGCGATGGTGGTCGGCAGCAGGGCAATCGTATTCTTTTCCGGGATGCCGAGCGACGCCGCCGGGCCGGTTGCCGACACTGAAACGCCAACATTGATATCAGCGAGAGCGGCTGCGGACAGCACAGCCAGAGCAACCAGGGTCAGTTTTTTGCGCACGTCATTTTCTCCGGAAAATGAAAAACCGGCATTTTACCACGCAGCGCAACCCTCGCCGGGCTGCGCTGCGAGTAGAACAGGATTACTTCACCAGTTTCCAGGTTCCATTTTCAACCTTGACCATGACGCGCGAACGCTGGTCGAAACCGAGATGGTCGGTTGCGCTCATGTTTAAAGAATAGAATTAACTCATGCGCCATACCATATGCCTCCTGGCATTTCTTGCT
>CAZGPO010000038.1:1115-13950 GCA_964527745.1 uncultured Dechloromonas sp. | reverse complement strand
CGCAGAGTTGAAAAAAATCCCGGGGCAGTGATGGCAGGTCGCGGAGGATTTCGCCGACTGGCTTTAACTGTGACGCCGGCCAGTCACTCCTGTCCGCGATTTCGACAATCACACCGATTCGTTCTCCACGCCCGAAAGGGACCCTGACCCGCAAACCGATGTCGCTTGCCGTTGCCGAGTCCGCCACATAGTCGAACAGACGATGCAGCGGCAGATCGAGAGCGACACGGAGAACAGGCATGACCGGCTTCTCGCAGGATAAACCCCTGTCACATCAGGGATTATTTGTTTTTCCACAAAGACTGTGGATAACTTTGTGGATTGCTTTTGGGTGAACGAGCTAAGTCACGAAACCGTAAGGGTTTTGTCACTTTGCCGAAAAATTAGGCAGAGAAACAAAAATAATAAAATCAATAACTTAAATAAATTTCACGGTGTCAAGGTGTTTTTGAAAAAGATTTCTTGGCCGCAGCACAAGACTGTGCATAAGTAAAACCTTGCATTGCCCTGATTGACACTAACTCCGTAACGCGCGACTGTGGGAATGAACGGCTTCAACCAATGCGTTGACGCTCTCCGGCGGCGTAAATTGCGAAATTCCATGGCCAAGGTTGAAAACATGGCCGGTATTTCCCGGGCCAAAGCTGTCGAGTACTTTTTTCGCTTCGGTGGCGATAATTTCCGGTGCGGCGAACAGCACGTTGGGATCGAGGTTGCCCTGCAGCGTCACCTTGTCGCCGATGCGGCACCGGGCCTCGCCGATGTCGATGGTCCAGTCGAGTCCGACCGCGTCGCAGCCAATGGCGGCGATTTTCTCCAGCCACAGCCCGCCGTTCTTGGTGAACACGATGCTCGGGATACGCTGGCCATCCTTTTCCCTCTTCAGACCGGCGACGATACGTCGCATGTATTGCAGCGAAAATTCCTCGTAGGCCGCAGCCGACAGCGAACCGCCCCAAGTATCAAAGATCATCACGGCCTGGGCGCCGCTGTCAATCTGGGCATTGAGATAAGCCGTCACCGAATCGGCGGTCACCGACAGGATGCGATGGAGCAGATCGGGACGGTTGTAGAGCATGCCCTTGATGTGGCGGAAATCACTCGACCCCTGCCCTTCGACCATATAGCAGGCCAGCGTGTAGGGGCTACCGGAAAAACCGATCAGCGGTACCGAGTTATCCAGCGCCCGGCGAATTTCGGAAACGCCATCCATCACGTAGCGCAGATGGTCGTAGGGATCAGGGGCGGTCAGGTCGTTGATCGCCCATTCCTCGCGCAAGGGGCGCTCAAATTTCGGGCCTTCACCTTCAGCGAAATAGAGACCGAGGCCCATCGCGTCGGGTACGGTCAGGATGTCGGAAAACAGGATGGCGGCATCGAGATCGTAGCGCGCCAGCGGCTGCAGGGTTACCTCGCAGGCCAGCGATGGTGTTTTGCACAGGTTCAGGAAATTGCCGGCACGTTTTCGCGTTTCGCAGTATTCCGGCAGGTAACGGCCAGCCTGACGCATCAGCCAGAGCGGGGTGAATTCGGTCGGCTCCTTGAGCAGGGCGCGCAGGAAGGTGTCGTTCTTGGGTCGGCTCACGGGGGACTCCGCCAGAAAATCGCAAAGGCGGAATTATCCGCCATTCTTGGGTTCAGGTCACTTGCGCCAGAATGCCGGGGTCAACACGACAAGCAGGGTAAAAATTTCAAGACGCCCGAGCAGCATGGCAAAGGTGCACACCCAAGTCTGGAAATCGTCGAGTACCGCGTAGTTCAACGCCGGACCGACGACCCCGAGGCCAGGGCCGGTATTGTTGATACTGGCGACCACTGCCGTAAACGCCGAAATGATATCGAGGCCGGTAAATGACATCAGCAGCGTCAGCGAGGCGACGCTGACCATGTACATGAAGGCAAAGGACATCACCGCGAAGAGAATCTGCTGTGATGCCACCTGACCGCCGATGCGGACGTTGTAGACGGCATTCGGGTGCATGGCCCGCAGCAGTTCGCGAAAGACCTGTTTGTAGAGCAACAGGGCGCGCATCATCTTGATGCCGCCACCGGTCGACCCGGCGCTGGTCGCGAAGCTCGACAGGAACAACATCCACAACGGCGCGAAGATCGGCCACAGGGCGTAGTCGACGCTGGCGTAGCCAGTTGTCGTCGCGATCGACACGACATTGAACGCGGCGTGGCGCAGCGCCGTCAGCATCTCGGGATAAATACCGTCCTTCCAGATATACATGGCGATCATGAAGATGCTGAACAGCGTGACGCCGATGAACCAGCCGGCTTCCGGATCAAGAATGTAGGGACGCAGCGAGCGACCTCTCACCGCCAGGAAGAGCGTTCCGAAATTCATGCCGGCAATCAGCATGAAAACGATGGCGACGGTCTCGATGGCCTGCGAATTGAAGTGCCCGAAACTCGCGTCATGGGTCGAAAAGCCGCCCAGTCCCATGGTCGAAAAAGTGTGGCAAACGGCATCGAACCAGGTCATGCCGGCCCAATGGTAGGCAAACAGGCAGGCCACGGAAACGATAACGTAAACCAGCCATAGCCCCTTGGCCGTTTCGGCTATGCGCGGGGTCATCTTGGAATCCTTCATCGGCCCCGGCGTCTCCGCTTTGAACATCTGCCGACCACCGATCCCCAGCAGCGGGAGAATGGCGATCGCCAGCACGATCAGGCCCATACCGCCGACCCAAACCAGCTGGTGGCGCCACAGGTTGATCGACATCGGCAGGGTGTCGAGATTGCTCAGCACCGTAGCGCCGGTCGTGGTCAACCCGGACATTGCCTCGAAATAGGCATCAGTATGGCTGATGCCGAGATGGATCATCAGCGGAACAGCGGCGAAGGCCGGCAAGACCGTCCACACCAGAACGACCATCAGAAAGCCGTCGCGGATGTTCAGGTCGCGCTGGCACTTGCGATAGCGAACCCAGAGAAACGCGCCGCTCAGCATGGTTAGGGCAAACGCCTCGTCATAGGCCGATTTAGCCCCGTCATTGGTGACATAGGACATGATCAGCGGCGCCAGCATGGTCAGCCCGAAGAGCATGATGATCATACCCAGCGCGCGATAAACGGCAGCAAAGCGAGTCACGGTCGACCCCTCACAGGAAGTGGAAACCGACCTGGAACAGCTTTTCGACCTTCCTGACCAGCTTCTTTCTGGTACAGAAGACGATCACGTGGTCATCCGGCTCGATCACCGTGTCGTGATGCGCGATCACCACCTCGCCGTAGCGGGTGATCGAGGTCCATTCGTCGGTCTGGCCAACGACCATCGCCTGGTCGAAATTGCGCACCAGCGCGGCCACCGTAACCCCGTGCGGCCAGTCGATCTGGTCGATCCGGCGACCGATGACCTTGGAACTCTTGGCATCGCCATGGGCGACGATTTCCAGCGCCTCAGCCGCGCCACGGCGCAGGGAATGCACCTCGGTCACGTCACCATGCCGGACGTGGGCGAGCAGTGTGCCGATCGAGACCTGGGCCGGCGAAATGCCGATGTCGATCGGCCCGCCCTCGATCATTTCCGCATAGGCCCGGCGATTGACCAGCGCCAGCACCCGTTTGCAGCCGAGGCGCTTGGCCAGACTGCCCGACATGATGTTGTCTTCGTCATCGTTGGTCACGGCGAGAAACAGGTCCATCTCGGAAATATTCTCCTGCTCGAGCAGTTCCTCGTCAGTCACATCACCAAGCAGTACCAGCGCCTTGTTCAGGTCACCGGCCAGAATCTCGGCACGTTCCTTGCGTCCTTCGATGAGCTTGATCTCATAACGATTCTCCAGCGCCTTGGCGAGTCTCAAGCCGATATTGCCGCCACCGGCGATCATGATCCGCTGAACCGGCGTGACCATTCGCCGCAACTGGCGCAAAACCTGACGGATATGCTCGGCGGCTGCCAGCAAAAAAACCTCGTCGCCCGCTTCGATGATGGTCTCGCCGGCGGGAAAAACCGCTTGGTTGTTCCGGAAAATCGCGACGATCCGCGCATCCATTTCCAGTGGCAGGAACTCCCGCATCTGGTGGATCGGCTTGCCGACCAGCAACCCGCCTTCGTAGGCGCGCACGGCGACGAGACTGACCCGCCCATGGGCGAAACTGAGTACCTGCAGTGCCTCGGGAAACTCGACCAGGTTACGGATGTAATCGGTAATCACCTGCTCGGGGCACAGCGCGAAATCGACGGCGAAATTGTCTATCGACAACAGATTGGAGTCATCCAGAAAATCCTGCGAACGCAGGCGGGCAATGCGCGTTGGCACGTTGAATACGCTGTGCGCCAGCTTGCACGCCACCAGATTCGCATGGTCGCTCTGGGTCACGGCAATGACCATGTCGGCATCGGCGGCACCGGCATTGCGCAATACCGACGGCGTCGCCGCATTGCCGGTCACCGTCCGCAAATCAAGGCGATCCTGCAACTGGGCGAGGCGCTGCCCGTCGTAATCGACCACTGTAATGTCATTTTCTTCCGACACCAGGCCTTCGGCAACACTTGCCCCTACCTGCCCGGCACCCAGAATGATGATCTTCATAAACCCCCCGTTTTCAGCCGGCCGGACGCCTGTTTATTCTTCGCCGCGCTTGCCCAGCCGGACGTCCAGTTGCTTCAGCTTGCGATAGAGATGCGTGCGCTCGAGCCCCGAGCGTTCCGCCAGCTTGGTCATGTTGCCGCCCTCGAGGCGCAGGTGGTGTTCGAAATAAAGTTTTTCGAACGCATCACGCGCTTCGCGCAAGGGTTGATCAAGCAGCGGGATCAACGAAGCAAGCTCCTGGCCGCCCTGCTCTTCCTGCGGCATCACGCGTTGTACGTCGTCAGCAGAAATTTCTTCGTCCAGCGAGGTCAGCGCCAGATTGCGGACCAGCGAATACAGATCGTTCCAGTTCGCGTCCGGACGATTTTGCCAGGATTGCGTGCGCAGCGCGTTGAGCGCCCCGGTCGCAAAGCGACGCGGCTGCACCTCCCCGCGCTCGACGAAATTGGTCAACAACAGGCTAGCAAGTTCAGGCAATTCGTCAGTGTGGCCGGCCAGCGGCGGCATTCCCACCCAAACCTCGCCGAGACGGGTCAGCAGTTTGCTGTCCCAGCCGGCCTCTCCGAGCGTGCTGAGTGGCGTAATGGTCGCGGCGATAAGCTGCAATTTGTGCTTTTCAAGGCGGTCGAGCGCAAACGTCAGATTCATTTGCTGCATCTTGCCAAGCGCCGCAAGATCAGGAACGAACAGCACGCCACCGCTCATCTTTTCCAGCATCTCCTGGGTCAGCGCACTTTTCACTGTCGACAGATCGAGCCACGGCGCCCGCGGCGGCTGCAGCGTACGGGCGCAGATTTCGGCCATGCCGCCAACCGCACCCTTGAGCAACAGAATTGGTGCCTTGGCCGCCGCCTGCTCCAGGCGGCGCTTGAATTCCTTGACGAAAGCTGAACGACCGAAGGCCTCCAGGGTCAGCGGTGGGCGCTGTGGCTGCGCATCGTGCTTGAGTGCCTTCTGGACCGTCGCCAGCAGCTTCTGCAGGGCGATCGGTTTTTCCAGAAAGTCGAAGGCACCGAAGCGAGTCGCCTCGACTGCCGTATCGATCGTCGCATGACCCGACATCATCACCACCGGCATGCTCAGGTGACCGGCGACATGCCATTCCTTGAGCAAGGAAATGCCATCGGTATCAGGCATCCAGATATCGAGCAATACCAGATCGGGGCGTAACTCGTTCCTGATCCGCCGGGCGGCAGTAGCATGTTCGGCGAGACGAACATCGTACCCCTCGTCGATAAGGATTTCCGAGAGCAGTTCGCGAATGCCGACTTCGTCGTCAACGACCAGAATTATTGCCATTGTTGGCCTCCTCCTTCTTTACCAGGGGGAGGCGGATGTCTATCCGTGCGCCACCCTCCGGTGCATTGCTGATTTCGATGCTGCCCTGGTGTTCGTCGATGATCTTCTTGACGATAGGCAGCCCAAGGCCGGTACCGCGCGCCTTGGTGGTCACGTAGGGTTCAAAGATGCGGGGTAGCAATTCGACCGGAAAACCCGGTCCGTTGTCGGCGATCATCAATTTCGCCACATTGCCAACCCGCTCGGTACTGATGCGAATCGTCATCGCGTCCCTTCCTTCGAGTGCATCTTCCGAGTTGCGCAGTAAGTTGTGGATTACCTGGCGTAATTGCGTCGCGTCACCCAACACCTTGGGCAGGTCATCCGCCAATCGCGTTTCAATGATCGCTGACGAACTTTCGTAGAGGCCCAATACTTCGCTGATCAATTCGTTGAGGTCGAGCGACGCGACCTCGGGTGCCGGCAACCTGGCGTAATCGCGGAAATCGTCGACCATGCGCTTCATCGCCTGCACCTGGTTGATAATCGTCTGCGTGCCACGGGCCAGCATGTCGGCATCGGCGTTCATCAGCTTGCCGGCCAGCTTGAATTGCAGGCGCTCGGCGGACAACTGGATCGGCGTCAGCGGATTCTTGATTTCATGGGCCAGCCGCCGGGCCACCTCACCCCAGGCTGCACTCCGCTGGGCAGCGATGATTCGCGTCACATCGTCGAACACGACGACGTGACCACCACCACTGGCCTCAGGTAGACGCGACCCGCGCAGCAACAGCACCTGCGGCATGCCGTTCAGGCGTTCAAGTTCGACCTGCGTCTGCCATTCAACCTCTTTCGCGGCGGCGAAATTGTGGCGGATGAATTCCCCGAGAATGCTCTGGCGCGGCCACTGTTCGACCGCTACGCCAATCAGGCCGGAAAAATCGTCATTAAGTATAGTCAAGGCACCTTCGTTAACCGTGCGCAGGACGGAATTCCGATCGAATACCAGCACGCCGGCCGAAAGATTGGCCAGAATCGATTCCAGATAACCGCGTGCCGATTCGAGCTCGCTGCGGTGCCGCTCCGTCTCGCGGCGAGCATCGTCGAGCTGGCGCGTCATGCGGCTGAACGACTGGGTCAGCACACCCAGTTCGTCACGGCTATAAACCGCCTGGCGCGGGGAAAAGTCGCCTTGGGCAACCGCCTGCGTACCCTCGGCAAGAATCGAGAGCGGTGCCGACAAGCGGCGCGTCATGACGAAAGCCAGCGCGAAAGCTCCGAACAGCGCGACAAGAACGGTCAGGGTCAACGTCAGCGCATAGATCCGCGTCAAGCCCTGACGCGCCAGCTGCAATTCCTGATAATCCCGATAGACCCCCTGCACCGCCTCGGCATCGAAGGCAAGTGACGGTGGCACCGGCTGGATCAGTTGCAGGATGCGCGGCTCCTCGAATACGGTGCGCGCCGCAACGGGAACCAGGACCCGCAGCTGAAGCTTGCTGCCCTCGCCATCGACCGCCGTCACCGCCTGCGTGCTACGCGCCTGCTTGAGCTGCGCCTGGGTCGGCAGGTCGGACAGGATGCCGCTGATCTCGCTATTGGCGCTCGACAGCAACTGTCCCCCGACCGAGAACAGCGCGGCAGACTGCACCCCATGCTGCTCACGCAGGCGCAGCAGCGCCGATCGACGACCGGCTTCGCGAAGATCGGAAAGCTCATTGGCCATGCTGTGTGCCTTCTCGGTGAGGCCCGCGAGCAGCGAATCGAGGGCCGAGCGGCCTAGATGCAGGCCGGATTCGAGCGCCTTTTCGACCCGTACGTCGAACCAGCTCTCGATCGAGCGCGTCATGAACTGCACCGATACGCCATAGACGAGGGCACCGGGCAAAATGGCAACGATGCCGAACATCATCATCAAGCGCAGCTTGAGCCGGGCGCCAAAAATCTGGGCACGATAGTCGCGCCACAGCGAGCGTAACTGCCAGCTGACCAGACCGAGCATGGCCAGCGCCAGGACAACGTTGAGGCCAATCAGCAACGGATAGTGACGCGTGAAAATCGCCGTATCCGCAGCGGTGGACATCAGCAGCAGGAACCAGAGAATGGCCCCCAGCGTCGCTGCGACGGCACCACCGATCGCTATGAAACGCTTCACTGGGCCTCCGTCGGCAGCGTCGCTTGCCAGACTTTCCAGTCCGACGCGAGGCTCCAGTCCTTATTGCCAAGGGCGGAAATCTGGAACGGGCGCGGTAGCTGGTTGATATCGAGGCGCATGCGCAACGCAGCCGTGAAACTGTCGCCGGCGCGAATCCCCGATTTCTCTGCCGAGTTGTCGATGATCAGCCAATTGCGCAGACGCGACAATACATGCACGGCATCCGAAAGCGCGTCGAATGACTGGTGAAGGCCGCCACCGGTCGACAAACGGTATTGGCGGGTCAGCGCGTGATAAGAAAGGCGGTAGGTCTGGCTACGGCTGGTCAGCTTTTCGTCGAACCAGTACCAGCGTGGCCGCGTCATTTCAAAATCGGCAACAAAGTAGAGCACGACCCCCTTGTTGACCGCTTCCTCGAGACGATCGTTGAGATCGAAACTGAAGTCGGCCGACAGGACGAAACCGTCGTCGCTCGCCGCGATCTTCTGATTGCTGATCTCGATTTCGCCGGCCAGCGCCAGCGCCGGCACGACGACCAGCATGGCGAGAAGCCAGCCGCGCAGTCGCTCAAGCACGTTTTTCGAGACGACAATAATAGAAGCCGTCATGGTCGGCGGTTGGCAATATCTGTTCCTCATGGTCACGCCGGGCATCCGGATGTTTAGCCAAAAAACGTGAAATCTGCCCCGCATTCTCCTCGGGAAAAACGGAACAGGTTGAATACAGCAGTTTACCCCCCGCGCGAACGACCTGCCACAAGGCATCGAGAATCCTCGCTTGGGTCGCGGCGAAGCCGGCGATGTCGGCCTCACGCCGCAACCACTTGGTATCCGGGTTCCGGCGCACGACGCCGCTTGCCGTGCATGGCACATCGGCGAGCACGGAATCGAAAGGTCGGCCGTCCCACCAGGAGTCGAGCCGAGCACAGTCGGCGGCCTGAAGCGTGGCATGCAGGCCGAGCCGATCAAGATTTTCGGCAACCCGCCGGCAACGCGACGGTTTCAGGTCGAGCGCCAGCAGATCGAGATCGGCGCGTTCGAGCAAGTGTGCCGCCTTGCCGCCCGGCGCCGAACAGGCATCGAGTACACGGCTGCCGGGCGCCGGATCGAGCAGTTCGGCAGCTTTCTGCGCCGCCGGGTCCTGAACTGAAACCAGCCCTTCGGCAAAACCCCACAAGCGTTCGACCGGCACCGGCTTGTCAAGCATCAGACAAACGTCGCCAAACGGCCTGGCCGTTATTCCCACCCTCCCCAGACGGCACTGATAGTCGTCGCGGGCACAACGCCGGCGATTGACGCGCAGCGCCATCGGCGGTGCGGTATTGCCGCTAGCGACGATCGCCGGCCACAAATCCGGATATGCAGCCTGCAGGCGCCGTAGCCACCAGTCCGGATGCTGGCTGGCGGCGATCGGGTCAGCCGCCAGTTCGGCGACAAGTTGTGGCTGCTGGCGCAAATAATTGCGCAGAACGCCGTTGACCAGCCCGCGAAAGCGTCCTTCCGCCAGTTCCCCGGCCGCTACGACCGCCTGGTCTACAACCGTATGGGCGGCATCGGGCCGGGTTTCCAGGCGATAAAGGGCGACCAGCAGCAAGGCGCGCACCTCGGGCGCCTCGAGCGGGCGGGCCAGCAGGCGGCCGAGGAAGAAATCGCCTCGCCCGTGACGCCGCAGGCTGCCATAGACCAGATCCTGGACCGCCGGACGCACTGCTGCGTCGACCCGGGCGAGCAGGCCGTCGGCCAGACTTTGCCCGGCAAATACGGCGGCATCGATACGGGCCGCCTGCAAGAGAGCGAAGCCAAGCGAATCAGGAGGTAGTCCGGACATAGGCCGCAATTATCGCACGCGGCATAATGGCGCCATGCGCCCATACCTTATTGCCGTATGTTTCCTGTTCATCGCCCCTGATGTCCGGGCGTGGAACGCTGCCGGACACCGTTTGGTGGCGGCAATCGCCTGGCAGCAACTGTCGCCGGCCAGCCAGGATTTCGTCACCGCTGCGCTTGCTGCTCATCCGGACCATACGCGCTGGGGCGACCGGGCGCGCTCCGTCGAGCCGGCCGCTATTTTTGCCGAAGCGTCGACGTGGCCCGACGACATTCGTAGCGACCCACGCTTCCACGATGCAGATCGCGACAACCCGACCCCGCCACTACCCGGTTTCAGCGATAGCGCCCGACACAAAGACTGGCATTACGTCGATCTCGACCGCCACGGAAAAGCCGCGCACGGCGAAGTGGACCGCCAGATCGAGCGTCTGACCCGACTGCTATACCCAGAAGGCGCTTCCTACGGGGCACGGTCGACCCGGAAAATCAACGAAATTTCCTATGCCCTACCTTGGCTGCTGCATCTGGTCGCCGATATCCATCAGCCGCTGCATGTCGGTCACGATGATGACGACGGCGGCACGAAGGTTGAAATCGAGAACCCGTTCAACAAGCGCCTGCCAGTTTCCAGCCTGCATCTTTACTGGGACGACCTGCCCGGCCCGCCCTGGCTGCGCGGCAAGCGACTCGACAGAAATGTGCAGCGCCTGCTGGCCGCCCATCCCGCGCCGGTACAAGGCGATGTCGCGCTGTGGCTACAGGAAAGCCATGCACTGCTGGCCTCGGCTTACCCCGTAACCAAAGGAGATCGCTTGCCGGTCGTCAGCGAGGATTTCAACCGCCAGGCGCACGCCATCGCCAACCGTCGATTGGTCGAAGCCGGCTACCGCCTGGGCAATCTTCTCGAAACCGTCATCGGCGCGCGCGTTTCACGTGAAACGCACTAGAATCCTGCCATGAATGGCCTGCACCTGATCGCCGACCTCCACGACTGCCGCTGCGCGGGCGAATTCCTGTTCGATGCGCCGGCACTGGAATCATTCTGCGTCGCCGCCTGCGTTCGCCACGGGCTGACCGTCGTCGGCCGCCTGTTCCACGCTTTTCTTGATGCGGCAGGCAATCCGGCCGGTGTTACCGGCACCGTGGTGCTCGCCGAATCCCACCTGGCCGTGCATACCTGGCCGGAGTTGCGCGGCGTCACGCTCGATATCTACGTCTGCAATTTCAGCGCTGACAACAGCGGCGCAGCGCACGCCTTGTTCGCGGAAGTCATTGCGGCCTTCGCACCAGCCCGGCTGGAAAAAAAAGAGGTGGCACGCGGCCACCTCGCTTCCGTCACGGCATTTTAGCGCGCCATCGCCCGCAGGCGGGCAATCCGCTCCTCGGTCGGTGGATGGGTTGAAAACAGGCTCCTGATACCGCCCCCGGAAAGCGGATTGAGGATCATCATCTGCGCCGTTTCCGGATGCGCTTCGGCCGGCCCCAGCGGGATACGGCCTTCGGCATATTGCTGGATCTTGGCCAGCGCGTCGGCCAGCGCATTCGGATCGCCGCTGATTTCGGCGCCACCACGGTCCGCCTCGTATTCGCGCGCCCGCGAAATGGCCATCTGGATCAGGCCGGCAGCCAGCGGCGCCAGCAAGGCAACGGCAATGCTGGCCAGCGGATTGGCCGGGCGTCCGTCATCGCTGCGGCCACCGAACAGCATCGCGAAATTGGCAAGCGCCGAGATCGCCCCGGCCATGGTCGCCGAGATGGTCGAAATCAGAATGTCGCGATGCGCCACGTGCGTCAACTCATGCGCCATGACCCCGCGCAACTCACGCGCCGACAGCAGATTCAGGATGCCGGTCGTCGCCGCCACCGCCGCATGTTCGGGATTTCGTCCGGTGGCGAAGGCATTCGGCTGCTGCTCGTCGATCAGGTAGACGCGCGGCATCGGCAGATTGGCACGCTGCGCCAGTTCGCGCACCATGCCGTAGAACTGCGGCGCACTCGTCTCGTCGACCTCCTGCGCGTTATACATCTTCAACACCATCTTGTCGGAGAACCAGTACGAGAAGAAATTCATCGCGCCGCCGAAAATCAGCGCCAGCATCATGCCCGAGCGGCCGCCGATCATGCCGCCGACGATGCCGAACAGGGCCATGATGGCCGCCATCAGCATGGCTGTCTTTACCCAGTTGAACATATCGACTCCTCGAACGTAACGCGTTAGCGCGTAGATATTGTCCCGCCGCCGGAATTCAAGTCGTCACAGTAAAATTGTCGCCGACCTTGAGCGGATGGCCGGCCAGAAACTCGCGCACCGCCAGGCGCTTGCCACCCGCCTTCTGCAATTCGCTGATCGCCAGGGCGCCACTACCGCAGGCGACGACGATACTGTTGCGGTCAACGTGCAAAATCCGCCCTTTTTCACCACCACCGGCAACCGGCGCAGCTCGCCAGATCTTGACCGTCTGCCCGGCAAATTGCGCCTGCGCGCCGGGAAACGGATTGAAGCCGCGAATATGCCGTTCGAGTTCATGTGCGCTTTTCGACCAGTCAATGACGGCTTCCGCCTTGTCGATCTTGTGCGCATAAGTCACGCCTTCCGCCGGCTGCGGCCTGGCAGGCAGCGGTAGCCCGGCCAGTGCCTCTACCACCAGCCGGGCGCCAATTTCGGCCAGCCGGTCGTGCAGCGTTGCAGCCGTATCGTCCGCATTGATCGCTGTCGCGGCGCTGAGCAACACCGGCCCGCTATCGAGTCCGGCCTCCATCTGCATGATGGAGACGCCGGTTTGGTCATCGCCGGCCAGCAGCGCCCGCTGGATCGGCGCCGCGCCGCGCCAGCGCGGCAATAGCGAGGCGTGGATGTTGATACAACCAAGGCGTGGCAGGTCGAGCGCCGACTGCGGCAGGATCAGCCCGTAAGCGGCGACCACCATGATCTCGGCATGCACCGCCGCAACCCGGTCCTGCGCGGCAGCGTCCTTCAGCGTTGGCGGCTGGAAGACCTCAATGCCGCGTTCCAGCGCCAGCCGCTTGACTGG
>CAZGPO010000038.1:0-1105 GCA_964527745.1 uncultured Dechloromonas sp. | reverse complement strand
TTTTATCTCGGGGTTAAAATGGCCAGGGACTTAATGAAAAAAAGCAATATAGCCAGCCGCTTGACTGGCGACGGCTGCAAGGCCATGCCGCGCCCGGCCGGGCGATCAGGCTGGGTCAGAACGAGAGCAACATCATGCCCTGCGGCAACGATCGCTTGCAGGGCATGCGCGGCAAACTCCGGAGTGCCGGCGAAGATGACCCTCATGCGGTGACTCGGGCCTGTTTGGCCAGTTTGTTCCGGATCCGCGTCTGCTTCAGTTGCGACAGGTGGTCGACGAACACCTTGCCGTTGAGATGATCGAGTTCATGCTGAATGCACACGGCGAGCAGGCCTTCGGCAACCAGGGTGTGCTGCCGGCCGTCGCCATCCTGAAAATGTACCGTCACGCGCTCGGCGCGCTGGACCTTTTCATAAATGCCCGGCACCGAAAGGCAACCCTCCTCGCCCTCCTGTTCACCCTGACAATTCTCGATCCGCGGGTTGATCAGGGCCAGCAACTGGCTCCGGTCTTCCGACGTATCGATCACGACGATGCGCTTGTGTACATCAACCTGGGTTGCCGCCAGACCGATGCCGGGCGCCTCGTACATGGTTTCGGCCATGTCGGCGATCAATTGACGAACCGAATCGTCGATATTGGTGACGGGAGCCGCAATCTTCTTGAGACGGACGTCAGGGAAACGCAAAATGGGTAGAAGAGCCATAGGAAATACCGAAAAAAGCTTGCTCGCTTAAGTTATTACGTGCAGAATCTCAAGCAATTCCCGAGATATGGAAGCGGGTTGCCGGACATGTTTGAGACCATGCCGGCATTCCCTTGTTCCTTCGGCACATGAGGTTACGACTATGGTCCGCATTATATCCGCGCTCATCCTGGCCGTGACGGCCGTTTGTGCATCGGCCGCCGAGCCCCTTAAGCTCGTCGACAATCCCCCCGACCGCCACGTCATCGTGCGCGGCGATACGCTATGGGACATTTCAGGAAAATTCCTCAAGGAGCCTTGGCGCTGGCCGGAAATCTGGAACATGAACCGGGAAGAGATCAAGAATCCGCACCTGATCTATCCCGGCCAGGTCGTCTATCTCGACCGCTCGGGCAAGAC
>CAZGPO010000037.1:13362-13990 GCA_964527745.1 uncultured Dechloromonas sp. | reverse complement strand
AAGGATTTGTGGGCACGATACAAGCTTGCTCATTTCAATATTCTTGCGCTGCATCAAGAGCAGACACCTGCGAGTGCCTGTATTTATGCGCTATAATGGTGCGGTGCACATAAACCCGGTCGAGGATCGCAGGATGACTGAACCCGTACGCCTGATCAAGAAATACCCCAACCGTCGCCTGTACGATACCAAGACGAGCGCGTACATAACGCTGGGTGATGTCAAGGATCTGGTCATCAAGTTTGAGTCGTTCAAGGTGGTCGACGCCAAGACTGCCGAAGACCTGACACGCAGCATCCTGTTGCAGATCATCCTCGAAGAGGAATCCGGCGGAGCACCGCTCTTCACCAGCGAGTTGCTGTCCGGTTTCATCCGTTTCTACGGAAGCGCCATGCAGGGCATGCTGGGCAAATATCTGGAAAACAACATGCGGACCTTCGTTGATTTCCAGCACAAACTGCAAGAACAATCGCGCCTGATGCACGGGGACAACAGCAACCTGCAGGCGGATTTCTGGTCGCAATTTCTGACCTTCCAGCAACCGGCGATGCACAGCATGATGGCGGCCTACATGGACCAGTCGAAGGTGATGTTACAGCCGCTGCAGGACCAGTTGCAACATCAGACG
>CAZGPO010000037.1:0-13352 GCA_964527745.1 uncultured Dechloromonas sp. | reverse complement strand
TAGATCACGAGCCCGCCGCCGTTTCCGGCCGGCGGATCATTGTTCGAGGTATTGCCTCGGGCGCCCTGGTCAGCCAGTGACCGAGTCGGGCAGTTTTCCCTGAATGAGATTGAGCAACGGCGCAAAGACTTTCGGCGTACCGGCGATGATGTTGCCGGTGGCCAGATAGCTCGCCTCGCCACGCATGTCGCTGACCAGGCCGCCGGCCTCGGTGATCAATAACGCACCGGCCGCCATGTCCCACGGGGCGAGCCCGAATTCCCAGAAACCGTCGTAGCGGCCACAGGCAACGTAGGCGAGGTCCAGCGAAGCGGCACCCGGGCGCCGCTGTCCGGCTGTCTTTTGTGCCAGTTCCTTGAAAATTGCCAGATAGGTGTCGATGTGTTCGAACATGCGGTAGGGGAAGCCGGTGCCGATCAGCGAATCCTGCAATTTGCTGCGCTTGGAGACGCGGATGCGGCGCTCGTTGAGGAAGGCGCCGGCGCCCTTGCTGGCGGTGAACAGTTCGTTGCGATTGGGGTCGAAGATGACCGCCTGTTCAAGGCTGTTGCCTTTGGCCAGTGCGATCGAAACCGCGTACTGCGGCAGGCCATGAATGAAATTGGTCGTGCCGTCGAGCGGGTCGATGATCCATTGATACTCGGATTCGCCGGATCCCGTCGCGGCAGTCTGTCCGGACTCCTCTGCTAAAATGCCGTACTGAGGATAGGCTTCGCGCAACGTCTCGATGATCGCCGCTTCGGCTTTCCGGTCAACCTCGGTGACGAAATCGTTGGGCTGTTTCGTTTCCACCTTGAGCAAATCGAGGTCATTGGAAGCGCGATTGATGATCTGGCCGGCGCGGCGCGCTGCCTTGATGGCGATGTTCAGGGCTGGATGCATGGCTTAAAGAGCTCACGGGCGGCGAGGCCGCCCGCTATATTTGGAAAGCGTGGATTTTACTATGAAGCCGGAACTCTTGCTGTCCCGTATCCGAGTCGTCCTGTGCCGGCCAAGCCATCCGGGAAACATCGGTGCGGCGGCGCGGGCGATGAAGACGATGGGTTTGTCCGACCTGCGGCTGGTTCATCCGCGTACGTTTCCCGACCCTGAAGCCGAGGCGCGGGCAACCGGTGCGGTCGACGTCCTGAAATCGGCAAAAATCGATGATTCGCTGGCCGAGGCGCTGGCTGGCGCAGTTTTCGTCGTCGCCCTGTCGGCACGCCGGCGTGATCTCGGACCGGAGATCGGTGTGCCACGCGAAATGGCAGGCCGCCTGCTGGCAGAGGCCGCTAAAGGCCCGGTGGCACTGGTTTTCGGCAACGAATCGGTCGGCCTGAGCAACGATGAGATTCAGCAGTGCCATGCGGCGGTGACCATTCCGACCAACCCCGAGTTCAGTTCCTTGAATCTGGGTTCGGCAGTCCAGGTGCTGTGCTATGAACTACGCACGCTGGCCTTCGCCGATAACCTACCTGCCGTTGATCCGACGGTCACACCTTTTTCGTCGCCGCTGGCTTCGCATGATGAGTTGGAAGGGCTTTACGCACATTTTGCGGCAGTGATGACCGCCACCGGCTTTCTCAATCCCGAGCAACCAGGTCGCTTGATGCCCAAGATTCGCCGCCTGTTCGGGCGTGCCCGTATCGAGAAGGATGAAATCAATATTCTGCGCGGCATTCTGGCGGCTACGCAAAACACCACCGGGCACGCACGGAAAAACTGAATCCCGCGCGGAAATCAGTCCTGGCTGCTGTGTGTTTTCTGGCCAGAGGCTCGATTTCAGTTGTGACGTGCGCGGCATTACTGGCCGGAAAAAAGTAAGGCCCTGAAAATCAGGGCCTTGCGGGTGTTAAGTTTGGTGGGTGCTGAGGGGTTCGAACCCCCGACATTCGCCTTGTAAGGGCGACGCTCTACCAACTGAGCTAAGCACCCGGAAAACGGTTAGTTGACGGCGTCCTTGAGGCCCTTGCCGGGGCGGAACTTCGGCACTTTGGCAGCCTTGATTTTCAGCGCCTTGCCGGTACGCGGATTACGGCCGGTGCGGGCAGCACGTTCGCCAACGGAGAAGGTACCGAAGCCGATCAGGCTAACGCTGTCGCCAGACTTGAGGGCGGCCTTGACGGCGTCAACGGTGGCATCGAGTGCACGACCGGCGGCAGCCTTGGAAATTTCAGCGGAAGCGGCAATCTGGTCGATCAGTTCTGTCTTGTTCATGGGATCCCCTTTGAAAAAATTCGGTCACGAAAAAAATTGTTCGAATACGGATTAAAACCTCCCCGAAATCCTTGTGTCAAGCGGATTCTGGCGGTTTTGCCCGGCGCTTGGAGGTCAAGATGCATGCCAGCTATTAAGACGCCGGCATGCATTCCTTCAAAATCAATGAGTAAGCAGTGCTTTTGCAGGCTCGTTCTCGGTGCCGGCTTTAACGCTGGAATTTTCCACTAGCTGATCGGGCAGCGCCTCGGGCTTGCGCTCGAGAGCCCGTTCCAGAACCTGGTCGATCCACTTGACCGGAACGATTTCGATCTTGTTCTTGATATTGTCGGGAATCTCGGTGAGGTCCTTGACGTTCTCGGAAGGGATCAATGCCGTCTTGATGCCACCCCTGACGGCAGCCAGCAGTTTTTCCTTGAGGCCGCCGATGGCCAGGACTTCGCCGCGCAACGTGATCTCGCCGGTCATGCAGACGTCGCAACGGACAGGAATCCCGGTATAGGCGGAAACCAGCGCAGTGGTCATGGCGATGCCTGCCGACGGACCGTCCTTGGGCGTGGCGCCTTCCGGCACATGGATGTGGATGTCGGTTTTCTCGAAGGCTTCATCCTTGATGCCAAGGCGGCGCGCCCGAGCCCGGACGACCGAACGGGCGGCCTCGACCGATTCCTTCATGACGTCGCCCAATGAGCCGGTACGAATGATGTTGCCCTTGCCGGGCATGTTGGCGCATTCGATGGTGAGCAGTTCGCCGCCGACTTCCGTCCATGCCAGACCGGTGACCTGACCGACCTGGTTTTCCTTTTCGGCGACGCCGAACGAGTAGCGCCGGACGCCGAGGAATTTATCGAGGTTTCTGGCGTTGACCGCAATCCTCGTCGTGCGCTTCTTGAGAACGAGTGTCTTGACGACCTTGCGGCAGATTTTCGAGATTTCGCGTTCGAGCGCACGAACGCCCGCCTCACGCGTGTAGTAGCGGACGATGTCGCGAATGGCGCTGTCGGCAACGGTTACTTCGGTAGCCTTGAGGCCGTTGTTCTTGATCTGTTTGGGCAGCAGATAGCGCATGCCGATATTGATCTTTTCGTCTTCCGTATAACCCGACAGGCGAATGACTTCCATCCGATCGAGCAGCGGTGCCGGAATGTTCATCGTGTTGGCGGTGGCCACGAACATCACGTCGGAAAGATCGAAATCGACTTCGACGTAGTGATCCTGGAAAGTATGGTTCTGTTCCGGATCGAGTACTTCGAGCAACGCCGAGGAAGGGTCGCCGCGGAAGTCCTGGCCGAGCTTGTCGACTTCGTCAAGCAGGAACAGGGGATTGCGGACGCCAACCTTGGTCAGGCTCTGCAGAATCTTGCCCGGCATCGAACCGATGTAGGTGCGGCGGTGGCCGCGAATCTCGGCCTCGTCGCGCACGCCGCCAAGTGCCATGCGGATGAACTTGCGGTTGGTCGCCTTGGCGATCGACTGGCCGAGCGAGGTCTTGCCGACACCGGGGGGGCCGACCAGGCAGAGGATCGGCGCCTTGACCTTGTCGACGCGCTGTTGCACGGCAAGATATTCGACGATCCGTTCCTTGACCTTGTCGAGACCGTAGTGGTCGGTATCGAGCACCTTTTCCGCGACGCGCAGATCCTTGCTGATCCGCGTTTTCTTGCGCCACGGCAGGCCAACCAGGGTTTCGATGAAATTGCGCACGACGGTGGCTTCGGCCGACATCGGCGACATCAGGCGCAGCTTCTTGAGCTCGCCCTGCGCCTTGGTCAGGGCTTCCTTGCTCATGCCGGCAGCCTTGATCTTCTTGTCCAGTTCCTCGAGGTCGGCGCCTTCTTCGCCTTCGCCGAGTTCCTTCTGGATCGCCTTGACCTGCTCGTTCAGGTAATACTCACGCTGGCTCTTTTCCATCTGGCGCTTGACGCGGCCGCGGATGCGCTTCTCGACCTGCAGGATGTCGATTTCCGATTCGAGCTGCGACAACAGGCGGTCGATGCGGTCGCGGATGCTTTCCATCTCCAGCACTTCCTGCTTCTGCTCCAGTTTGAGCGGCAGGTGCGCGGCAATGGTGTCGGCGAGACGACCGGCGTCTTCGATGCCGGCGATTGACGACAGCACCTCGGGCGGAATTTTCTTGTTGAGTTTGACGAACTGGTCGAACTGGGCGACCACGGCACGCCGCATGGCTTCGATCTCGTGATCTTCGACCCCCGGTTGCGGTAGCAGGACGGCGGTTGCCATGAACAGCGAGGGCTGCACCTCGATGGCTTCGACACGAACGCGCTGGGTACCTTCGACCAGCACTTTGACGGTGCCATCGGGGAGCTTGAGCATTTGCAGAATATTGGCCAGGCAGCCGATGCGATAGAGATCGTCGGGCTCGGGTTCGTCCTTGGCGGCGGATTTCTGGGCCAGCAGCAGGATGTTCTTGCCACCCTCCATCGCCATTTCGAGGGCCTTGATGGATTTGGGGCGACCGACGAACAGCGGAATGACCATGTGCGGGAAAACCACCACATCGCGCAGCGGCAGGAGCGGCAGTTCGACGGTTTCCGGAAGGGTAGTGGGGTTCGACATTACGCAGCCTTTGAAATAATTATGTTTCCCCTAGCTGGGGACGGGTAGCCGCAATTCAAGCCCCGTTTCAGTTGGAGCCCGAAACCTTCGGCTGATCGGCGTAAATGATCAGGGGAGGTGTGTCGCCGGCGATCATGTTTTCGTCCATGACTACCTTTTCGACATTTTCCATGCCCGGGAGTTCGTACATCGTGTCGAGCAGCGCATGTTCGAGTATCGAACGCAGACCGCGGGCGCCGGTTTTCCGTGAGAGCGCCTTCTTGGCGATTGCCGAAAGGGCGCCTGGGCGCACTTCCAGTTCGACATCTTCCATGCTGAACAGCTTCTGATACTGCTTGATCAGGGCGTTCTTGGGTTCCGTCAGGATCTGGATCAGCGCTGATTCCTCAAGTTCCTGCAATGTGGCGACGACTGGCAGACGGCCGATCAACTCCGGAATCAGGCCGAACTTGATCAGATCTTCCGGTTCGGCATCGAGCAGAACCTGGCCAATGGCCTTTTTGTCGTCCTTGCTTCTGACTTCGGCGGCGAAGCCGATACCACCCTTCTCGGAGCGGTTCTGGATGATCTTTTCGAGGCCGGCAAAGGCGCCGCCGCAGATAAAGAGGATATTGGTCGTGTCGACCTGGACGAAGTCCTGGTTCGGATGCTTGCGCCCGCCCTGGGGCGGAATCGAGGCGACGGTGCCCTCGATCAGCTTGAGCAGGGCCTGCTGCACGCCTTCGCCGGAGACGTCGCGGGTGATCGACGGGTTATCCGACTTGCGCGAAATCTTGTCGATTTCGTCGATGTAAACGATGCCTTGCTGCGCCTTTTCGATGTCGTAGTCGCACTTCTGCAGCAGCTTCTGGATGATGTTCTCGACGTCCTCGCCGACGTAGCCGGCTTCGGTCAGCGTCGTCGCGTCGGCCATCACGAATGGTACGTTGAGCAGGCGGGCGAGGGTCTGGGCGAGCAGGGTCTTGCCCGAACCGGTCGGCCCGACGAGCAGGATGTTGCTCTTGGCCAGTTCGACGTCGCCGGTATTCTTGGCGGTGTGGCGCAGGCGTTTGTAATGGTTGTAGACGGCGACGGCAAGGATGCGCTTGGCGACTTCCTGGCCGATCACGTACTGGTCGAGGATCGAGCAGATCTCACGCGGCGTCGGCAGGTCGGAACGACCGGCCTTGGCGGCTTCTTCCGGCAACTCGTCGCGGATGATGTCGTTGCACAGTGCGATGCATTCGTCGCAGATGAACACCGACGGACCGGCGATCAGTTTCTTGACTTCGTGCTGGCTCTTGCCACAGAACGAGCAGTAGAGCAGTTTTTCCTGGCCGCCTTTTGACATCTGAAACTCCCCGGTCAAGCCGCGTCGCGGCGGGTCAATACCTTGTCGATCAGACCGTATTCTGCCGCTTCCTGCGAAGAAAGGAAATTGTCGCGGTCGGTATCCTTTTCGATCCGTTCCAGCGGTTGGCCGGTGTGCTCGGCCATGATCCGGTTCAGGCGGTCGCGTATCGACAGGATTTCCTTGGCGTGGATGGCGATATCCGAAGCCTGACCCTGGAAACCGCCGAGTGGCTGGTGGATCATGACGCGCGAGTTGGGCAGCGCGAAACGCTTGCCCTTGGCACCGGCGCACAGCAGGAAGGCGCCCATCGAGGCGGCCTGACCGATGCACAGCGTGGACACGTCCGGCTTGACGAACTGCATCGTGTCGTAGATCGACATCCCGGAAGTGACCGAGCCGCCCGGCGAATTGATGTAGAAGTAGATGTCCTTGTCCGGATTGTCCGCCTCGAGGAACAGCAACTGGGCGACGACCAGGTTCGCTGTTGCGTCGTTAACCGGGCCGACGAGAAAGATGACCCGCTCCTTCAGCAGGCGCGAATAAATGTCGAACGCGCGTTCGCCGCGTCCGCTTTGTTCGATCACCATCGGGACCATGCCCAATGCCTGCGGGTCCCAGTTGCTTGCGTTGTCGCTATTCATGTCTGCCCTTGTCGGTTGCGTTCAATAGGTTGCCGCCGTGGCGACAGCGGGAAGATTACTGCTTTTGGCCCATCAGTTCATCAAAAGCTGCTGGCTTGTCGGTGACCTTGGCCTTGCTCAGGACCCACTCGACCACGTTGCTCTCGATGACGAGGCCTTCGACTTCGCCGAGGCGCTGCGGCTGGGCGTAGTACCAGCGTATGACTTCTTCCGGGTGTTCGTAGCTCTGGGCGTTTTCCTCGACCAGCGCGCGCACTTGCTCCGGCTTGGCCAGCAGGTTCTCGGCCTTGACCAGTTCGGCAAGGATCAGGCCCAGCGTGACGCGACGCTTGGCCTGGTCGGCGAACCACTCGGGCTGGATCGGCATGTCGGCGGCCTTCATGCCGCGCTGTTCCATGTCCTGGCGGGCAGCCTGCATCAGGCGCTGGATTTCCATATCGATCAGCGCCGCCGGCGTCGCGATCGGGTTGGCCTTGATCAGGGCATCCATGACCTGATCCTTGACACGGCCCTCGATACGGCGCTTCACTTCGCGCTTGAGGTTGCCCTCGATTTCGGCACGCATCTTTTCGATGTCGCCGTCGGCGATGCCCATGCCCTTGGCGAATTCGGCATCGACTTCGGGCAGTTTGGGTGCCTGAACCTGCTTGACCGTGATTTCGAACTGCACGGTCTGACCGGCCAGATCGACGGAGAAGTAGTCTTCCGGGAAGGTCATGTCGAAAGTCTTGGATTCGCCGGCCTTGGTGCCTTCGATCGCGTTCTCGAAATCGGGCAGCATCTGCCCCTGACCGAGAATGAAGGCGTAATCGCTGGCCTGGCCGCCGGAGAACGGCTCGCCGTTCTTCTTGCCGAGGAAATCGATGACGACGCGGTCTTCCTTGGCCGCTGCACGATCGGTATCTTCGTAGGTCACGCGCTGCTTGCGCAGGATTTCCAGGGTCTTGTCCACTTCGGCGCTGGTGACTTCGAGGACCGGACGTTCGATCTCTGCGGTCGACATGTCGACCGGGGTGAATTCCGGGTAAACCTCGAAAATGGCCGAGAATTCGAGATGGGTGGTACTTTCGCTGGCCTTGGGTTCGATCCGCGGATAACCGGCGACGCGCATTTTCTGGGTGGTGACGGATTCGCCGAAAACCCGGTCGAGTTCTTCCGACAGCACTTCATGGCGCGCCTGATCACCATGCTGTT
The DNA here is from genome assembly GCA_964527745.1 of uncultured Dechloromonas sp. Taxonomy (GTDB): domain Bacteria; phylum Pseudomonadota; class Gammaproteobacteria; order Burkholderiales; family Rhodocyclaceae; genus Azonexus. The sequence continues at coordinate 5,411 of CAZGPO010000037.1, read as the reverse complement.
GCTTGACGATGTTGAACGGCACTTTGCCGGGGCGGAAGCCGGGCATTTTCATGTTGCGGCCGATGCGCTTCAGGCGTTGTTCCATTTCCTTCTCGACATCGGCAATGGCGATCGAGAGGTCGATGCGACGTTCGAGTTCGTTAGCTTGAGCAGTAGTTGTTTCCATGAGAATCCCTTGTGACCACGAGCCGAAAAAATAAAGCTGGCAATTCTATCACGGCAAGATTGCCGTAAATATCCCGAACAATCCCGAACATCGCTTCCGGGCGGGTGATTTCGGCCTACGCGCCGTCTTTGCTGGATTCTTCGACAAAGCGCCGACAGGTCTGGCGCAGGAATTTCATCTGTTTCCGGTAATTCCTGCATCCCTTGCACAGCGCCAGATGCATTTCCAGTTGCATCTTTTCGGAAAGGACAAGTTCCCGATCCTGAGCTTCGGACAACATTCGGGTAGCGTTCTTACAGGTCAACATGGCTGCTCTCCGGCAGAAAACCAGTTTTTCTCAAGACAGCGCCGCAGACCATTGCGGGCGCGATGCAGAATGACGTTGCAGTTGCTCGTCGTGATGCTCAATTCCTGGCAAACCTCGGGGGTCTCGAATTCGAGAAATTCGCGCATCATGAAGACGCGGGCGGTATTTTCCGGCAGGTGTTCGAGGCAGGCCTCGAAGACGGTCCAGAACGCCTGTTGCCGCAGCGTTTCCTCCGGGTCGCCCCAGTTTGAAGGGCGCGCACCCGGATTCCAGTGCGCGTTGGCCTTGAATTGCGCTTCAAAGGCCTGGTCCAGGCTCTCATCGGCCGCAGACAGCGCCGAGACGTTGATCGTTCGGTTCCGTTGCCGGAGCGAATCGACGATCTTGTTCTTCAGGATGGCGAAGACCCAGGTCTTCAGGGCGGCGCGCCCGGCAAAGTTCCTGGCATTGGCAAAGGCGGCCAGCAGTGCCTCCTGCACCGCATCCTCGGCCTGGGCGCGATCGCGCAGCTGGAGATGGGCGAATTTCAACATATCGCGACGAATTGCGTCGAGATCGGCGTTGGCGATCGGCAGCGTCGCGGCGGCGGTCACGCGCCGGCCCCGGTTTCGGGAAAGCATTCGTTCAGGCGGTCGAGGTCTTCGTTGCGGTCGACGTCCCACAATGGCGAAAATTCATGCCAGCGCCAGCCGATTTCACGCAGGCGCGCGCGGGTTTGCGCCATCACCTGGTCGCTGCTCCAGGTTACATCGGCAAACAGCCGGGTTTCGGCCTGCCGCGCGCCAATCAGCACGTAGCCGCCGTCCTCGGCCGGAATGACGACAGCCTGATGCGCGATGAGCGCCGTGGCTGCCGCCTGCAGATGCGACGGCTCGAGCGCCGGGCAATCGGTGCCGATGACCAGCGTGCCGCCGGTCGCCGGTGATTCGGTCAGCGCCTGCTGCATGCGCACACCGAGATCGCCTTCGGGTTGCCGGCGTAAGCCGAGTTGCCCGTCGCCAGCGAGGTCGACGAAATCGGGGTGGGCGGTATCGGGCGCGCACCACAGCGTGACCGGCCCCAGGTTGGCCTGTAAGGCGGTGGCTACCGTGCGTCGCAGCAACCAGCCCTGCAGCCTGGCGGCGCCACCGGCACCGAGCCGGGGAATCAGGCGGGTTTTGGCCAGACCCGGAATCGGCGCCTTGGCGAGTATCGCGATGGCGACGCTGTTGTTACTGTTGGCGTGGGACATAGCCATACTCGCGCGCCAGTTGGTTCGGGTTGGCGCCAAGAAAGTAGCGCAGGCGGAGCCGCCACATGGTCACGATGGTGCGCAACACGCCATGCTTTTCCCAGCGCCGGCCGGAGGTGACGACCTTTTCCGAGAGGCAGGCGGGACGCGCGAGGGCGCGCATCCGGCGCGAGAAATCGATGTCTTCCATCAGCGGAATGTCGGCGAAATCGCCTGTTGCGGTGAACGCCGCCTTGGTCACGAAAATGGCCTGGTCGCCGGTGGCGATGCCGGTCAGGCGGGAACGCCAGTTCATCATGAATGCGATGAGGCCGAGGCCGGCCGCCTGTCCCTCGATTTTTACATCGAAACGGCCCCAGATCGCACCTCGGTCGATGGCCCGGACAATCAGCGTCGCTGCTGCCGCCGGCAAGCGGGTATCAGCGTGCAGGAAGAGCATGATGCTGCCACATGCGGCTGCGGCACCGGCATTCATCTGGGCACCGCGGCCACGCGGCGCGCTGATCACTTGGTCGGCATGCGGCGCCGCCAGGCGTGCCGTGTCATCGCTGCTACCGCCATCGACGACGATGATCTCGGCGCCATTCTGGCGCAGGTCATGCAGTGAGGTCAGCAAATCCGCGATCCCGGCTGCCTCGTCGAGGACCGGGATGACGATCGAAAGTTGCCGTGGCCGGGGCTGGGAAGTCATGTTCGCTGCTGCATCATTCGCCCGATGGTACAGGGCATTCCTGCTCGCTGGCGACGAAGCGGAAATCGGCGAAGCCGGCATGCGCTTCCTCGCCGGTGTTGTCGGTGTCGGACGCGATGGCGAGGCCGGTCAATTGCCCCTTGCTGCCGGGAAAGGCGCGCTGCAAATCCTTGCCGACATCGCGCCGTTCCTGCACCCAGCCCCCGGCCTGGTCGCTGCCGGTACGCCGTACCAGCATGCGGGTCCGGTCGGTGTAGGCGTTGTCCTGCAACGTGCCGACCGGGTGCTTGTTGTCCCAGACATAGTTGAGCGCCGCATCCGGCACCTGGTCGCCGTAGATTGAACGGGCCAGCGCCAGCTTGGCGCGCGTGCCGAAACTCAGCTCGTCAGGCGGCAGCGTAAAAGTCAGATAGACTCGGGCCGCGTAGTCGTCGCCGGCTTTCGTGCTCATGTCGGCCGAAGCAACCGGCGCGTCGATCCGCCATTGCCAGCACAAAATTGGCGTCTTTTTCAGGTCGACCGTGACGCTTCGCCCGAACAGCGCCATGCTCTTCCGCGCATGCGCCTCGATGCCGACCACGCCGGCCCAGCGCCGCACGGTGTAGCGGGTGGGCGGAATCTTGTCGCTCAGACGCTCGATCTTCCACGGCACCGGAACGGCCGCGTCGGATTCGCTGAAACGCCCGACCCAGAGCGGTTCGGCCAGTGCGTTGCCGGCCAGGCCGAGTGCTACGGTCAACCCGAAAATTCGCGTTATTTTTATCGTGCTCATCCCCGTCGCCAGGCATGGAAACGTTCGACCCAGGCCAGCAGCGTCTGCGGCGCATGCGCCTTTTTCCAGTTGCCGGCGACGTATTTGTTGGCTTCGGCCAGTGTCGGGTAAATGTGAATGGTGCCGAGGATCTTGTTGAGGCCGATGCCCTGTTTCATCGCCAGCACGTACTCGGCGATCAGGTCGCCGGCATGCTCGCCAACAATCGTGACGCCGAGAATCTTGTCTTTCCCCGGCACCGTCAGCACCTTGAGAAAGCCGTGCGCTTCGCCGTCGGCGATGGCCCGGTCAAGGTCGTCGATGTCATAGCGCGTCACTTCAAAGGCAATGCCTTTTTCCCTGGCCTCCTGTTCATTGAGGCCGACCCGGGCGACTTCCGGCTCGACGAAGGTGGCCCAGGGAATCACCGAATAATCGGCCTTGAATTTCTTGAACGGATCGAAGAGGGCATTGACCGCGGCGTACCATGCCTGATGGGCGGCGGTATGGGTGAATTGGAACGGCCCCGCGACATCGCCGGCAGCATAGATGTTGGGGTAATTGGTTTGCAGGAATTCGTTGGTGTCGACAGTCTTCCCGGTCGGCACGTCCAGTTCTTCCAGTCCGAAACCCTTCAGGTTGGCGGCGCGCCCGACAGCGACCAGCACGGCGTCGAAAGGGATGCGCACATCCTGACCCTGGTGTTCGGCGATGAGGATTTTTTCGCCGTTCTCGATGATGAATTGCTTGGCCCGGTGATTGACCAGAACGGCAATGCCTTCGGCCCGGAAGCGTTCGGCGACCAGATCGGAGACTTCCGGGTCTTCGCGCGCCAGCAGGCGCGGCCCCATTTCGACCTGGCTGACCTTGGCGCCGAAGCGGGCAAAGGCCTGGGTCAGCTCGCAGCCGATCGGCCCGCCGCCGAGCACGACCAGGCGTTCGGGCAGTTCGCGCAGTTCCCAGACGTTGTCCGAAGTCAGGTAGCCGACCTCTTCGATGCCAGGAATCGGCGGCACGAAGGGGCGAGCGCCGGTCGCGATCACGATGCTGCACGTCGTCAGGCGTTGTGTGCTGCCATCGTCGCCGGTGATTTCCACTTCCCAAGGCGACACGATTTTGGCCGAACCCTGCACCACATCGACGCCCAGTTCGCTGTAACGCTCCGCCGAGTCGTGCGGTTCGACGGTCTTGATCACCGACTGCACCCGTTGCATCACATCGGCGAACTCGAATTGCGCCCGCGCCTCATTGATCCCGAATTCCTGCGAGCGGGTTATGTGCGACAGATACTTGGCCGAGCGGATCAGCGCCTTGGAGGGCACGCAACCGGTGTTCAGACAGTCGCCGCCGAGCTTGTGCCTTTCGACCAGCGTCACTTTCGCCTTGACCGCCGCACCGATATAGGCCGTCACCAGCCCGGCGCTGCCGCCGCCGATGACGACGATATTGCGGTCGAAGCGCGCCGGTTTTTTCCAGCCGGCAAACACCTTGTTGCTCTGGACCGCCTCGACGATTTTTCGGGCAAGCAGCGGAAAGATGCCGAGCAGAACAAAGGATCCGAGCAGCGCCGGCGACAGGATGCCGGAAAGCGATTCGAGCTTGCCCAGCTGCGTGCCGGCATTGACGTAGACCGCGGTGCCGGCCAGCATGCCGACCTGGCTGACCCAGTAAAACGTGCGCGCCTTCATTGCCGTCAGGCCGAGCAGCAGGTTGATCAGGAAGAAGGGAAAGACCGGCACCAGACGCAGTGTGAATAGGTAAAACGCCCCTTCGCGCTTCACCCCGGCGTCGATGGGGGCGAGGCGCTGGCCGAAGCGCTTTTCCACCCAGTCGCGCAACAGGAAGCGCGCCATCAGAAAGGCCAGCGTCGCGCCCAGTGTCGAGGCGAAGGAAACGATCACCAGACCCCAGAGCAGCCCGAATACGGCACCGCCGGCCAGCGTCAGCAAGGTTGCACCGGGTAACGACAGGGCCGTGCTGATAACGTAGACGACGAAGTAAATGGCCGCGGTCAACAGCGGTTTTTCGGCATAAAACGCGGCAATCACTGCCTGCTGCTCCTTGAGCGTCTGCAGGTTGAGATAGCGGCCGAGATCGAAGGCAAAGAAGGCCGCGATGAGTCCGCCCGCCGCGAGGATCAATGCCAGTTTGCGTAATTGCATGATGACCTTTTCGTAAATTTGTTTGGTGGGCGGTATTTACCCTGCTTATTCGTTGGTCGGCCGGATGCGCTGATTTCTTACACGGCAGCATTGGCCGGATAAT